>DATIWD010000116.1:0-6880 GCA_035519565.1 Gemmatimonadales bacterium
AACTCCTCGAACCGGTGCTCGACGCCGGCGGGGACGAAAAGGACGTCGCCCGGGCCGAAGCGATGTCGGTCGGGTCCATTCCTGAACCAGCCCTGCCCGCTCATCACCACGTAAATCTCGTCTCGCTGGTGGGGACTCTGGGGATCGGTGCCGCGGGGCGCGTAGTAGCCCACTTCCAGGGTTCCGTGGCGGAGGAGGACGTCGTACTGGTCCTTGTCGGGTCCGGGCATGCGGGAGCGCGCTTCGGTAGTCGTGAGATGGAAGGGTTTCATGGCTGGGGAGATCGAGGGCGGGGTTGAGTGTCACAAGTCACAAGTCGCAGGTCTCATTCCGAGAGTCACAAGTCGCATTACGAAAGTCACAAGTCACAAGTCGCAAGTCTCGCGACCCTGTAGCTTGCAGCTTGTGACCTCCGACTTGCGACTTGCAGCTTGCGACTTCTCTCATCGAACCATCTCTCCAAACCGTCCCCCCGACGCGTAGTACTCGAGCGTCACAGAGCGACGCAACCGGAGCGTGAGCCAGGTGGCCGCGCCCATGCAGGCGGACAAGAACCAGAGCCCGGCCGCGAACGAGTGGGTGTGGTCCCTGAGATAGCCGAGGAGATAGGGGCCGAGAAAGCCGTTCAGGTTTCCGATGGAGTTGATCAGGGCGATCCCCGCCGCGACGGCGTTTCCCGCCAGGAATCGGCTGGGCAGGCTCCAGAAGGGGGCGCAGACGCTGGTGACGCCCACCGCAGCGGCCGTCAGTGCAATCATCATCAAGGGCAGCGAGTGCACCATGGCGCTCATGGCCAGTCCCACCGCACCCAACAGGGCCGGGAGGGCGATGTGCCTGAACCGCTCCCCGGTCCGGTCCGAGCTGTTCCCGACATAGACCAGGCCCACCGCGGCGAAGAGCTGAGGCACCGCGCTCAGCAGGCCGACCTGGAAGTTGCTCCCCTTGGACACCTCCTTGAGGATCTGCGGCATCCAGAGGCTCAGCCCGTAAATCCCCACGATCAGCAGCGCGTAGAGCAGGCCCAGCGCCCAGACCGCCTTGTGGGTCAGCGCTTGCGAGACGGTCAGGGAGCGGCGGCGCTGAATCTGTTCGCGCTCCTCCCGGAGCGTCCGCGCCAGCCAATCCTTCTCCGCCGGTTCCAGCCATTCGGCCTCCTCGGGCCGGTTGGTGAGGAACCCGAGCGTGACCAGGCCGAGGATGACGGCGGGGATGCCTTCGAGAACGAACAACCAGCGCCAGCCCGCGATGCCGGCGATCCCCCCCAGGCTCAGCAGGGCAGTGGAAATGGGCCCGCCGATCATGGCGGAGATCGGGATCGCCACCATGAACCGCGAGACCGCCCGGGCCCGCTCCTCCGCCGGGAACCACTGGGTGAGAAACAGGATGATGCCCGGAAAGAATCCGGCCTCGGCGAATCCCAGCGCGATCCGCAGGAGATAGAAGCTCCTGGGCCCCTGGATCAGAGACATCCCGGCCGCCAGGAAGCCCCAGACGATCATGATGCCGCCGATCCACTGGCGCGCGCCGACCCGACCCATGATCAGGTTTCCGGGGACCTGGAACAGCACGTACCCGATGAAGAAGATCCCGGCCCCGATGCCGTACTGGGTGGCGCTCAGCTTGAGATCGGCGTTCATGGTGAGCGCCGCGAAGCTCACGTTGATCCGGTCGAGATAGCAGACGAGGTAGAGCAGAAACAGGTAGGCGATCAGCCGGCGGGTGACCTTGAGAATCGCGTTGCGTCCGACGACCGGAGAAGGAGTCATCAGGCGCCCCCGCCCCCCTTCAGGATCTCCATCGCCGCGTTACGGCCGTTGATCGCGATCACGCTCCCCCCGGGATGGGTGCAGGCGCCGCAGAGGTAGAAGCCCGCCATCGGGGTGCGCGCCTCCAGGCGGTTACTCCACATGTATTGGGGAAGACACTCGCCCTGAAAGATATGTCCGCCGGTCAGACCGACTCGAGCCTCCACGTCCGGCGGACCCAACACGTCCATTGCAGTCACCGCTTCCGGGAAATTGCTGCAGAACCGGCCGATCGAGGCCAGCCCCATGCGGCCCGCCGCTTCCCGGTGGGTCTCCCAAGTCCCCTCGGCGAAGGTGTGGGGGACGTACTGGGCGAAGACGCTCATCAGATGGGCGCCCGCCGGAGCGACACTCGGGTCGTAGGCGGTCTGAAGGTAGATCTCGGTCCAGATCCGATCCGGCAGCCGACCCTCACGCGCCGCCCGATAGCAGGCCTTCCACTCGTCCTTGGTCAACGGGGTGTTGATGGTGGCCAGGTGATGGGGCTCCCGGGTTCCCGGTCGAGCGCGGAAGTTGGGCAGTTCCTTGAGCGCACAGTTGAGTTTGAGGGTGCAGCCGGTGATGGGGATCGCCTCGATCCGGCGGCGCCAGGCGGGATCGGCCGCGCCACCCAGGAGACGCAGCGTGACGATCGGATCGGCGTTGGAGACCACGACCGGAGCCGAGATCCGGTCGCCGCCTTCCAGCTCGACGCCCTGGCCCGGCAGAATTCGCGCGACCGGAACCCCGGCCGCCACCGTGGCACCCGACTCGAGCGCGGCATCGCAGATAAGGAAGGAGACCGTCCCCATCCCGCCTTTGACGTAGCCCCAATCTCCCGGGTGGACCCCGTCCATCCGCCCGCAGAAGTGATGGAAGTAGATCGAGGCGGTGCCGGAGTCGAAGGGACTGGCGAAGGTGCCCACCACGCCCTGGCCGAAGTAGGCCAGCTGCATCCGCTCGTCTACCAGGTACCGCTCCACCAGCTCCGCCATGGACCATTCGAAGAGGAGGCCGATCCCGTCGGCGTCGTGGCCGATCCGGTCCTCGATCTGCTCGCGGGTAGGCGCGCGGCCGATCCAGACGTCTCGTTCGTCGGGCGGGCGGATGGCGTCGGCAACGCCGCGCATCAGGTCGTGCATCGCCTTGCGACCGGCGATGTCTTTAGGGGAGAACCGCCGCAGCTCCGCCTCGGCTTTCTCTTCGTCGTCCCAGAGCTGGATGCTGCTGCCATCCTCGAAGGGGACGAAGTAGCCGCCGGAGGCGGGGGTCCAGGTGAAGCCACGCGCGGGAAGATCGAGCTCCTTGATCACCAGCGGATGCAGCAGCCCAGCCACGTAGGCGCAGGGAGAGACCCGGTAGCCCGGCCAGGTCTCTTCCAGCGTACAGGCGCCCCCAACCCGCTCACGCGCCTCGAGGACCAGGACCCGCTTCCCCGCCCGAGCCAGGTAGGTGGCGCAGGTGAGTCCGTTGTGGCCCGCGCCCACGATGATCACGTCCCAGCGGCGCGTCGCCAGCTGCTTGATCGGCATGGGGAGGCCGATCTTACCGAGGAGCGCGGCTGTATTCATTGATGATTGCCGATCGCCGATTGCCGATTGACCAGAAGCTAGGAGCTAGGAGCTGGGAATGTCATCCCGAGCGCAGCGAGGGATCTCGGTTCAAGGTCTTCCCGATACGGGACCGAGATCCCTCGGGCCCCTCCCTCCGGTCGGGGCCCCTCGGGATGACAAATCCTGCCCGCCTTGGCCGCCCTTCCATTGCCGAGTGCCCAGTGCCGAGTGCCGAGTGCCTAACCGCTAACTCCCAATTTCCCGTACTTCCCGGCCCAGGGTCCAGGCGCTCCAGGCCAATCCCATGGGAAACACCAGGGTCACCGCGATCAGCGCCCAGCCGGGCAGATGCATCAGGCTCGAGAGTTGGTGCAGGAGCTTCACTAGGGGACTGGTGGCGGCGGTCCAGGCGAGAATGGCTGCCCACGCGATGACCGCTGCCAACGCGGCGCGCGCTCCGTCCCATTTCCGCGGCGCCAACAGCAGCCCACCCACGCAGGCCACGATCGGCACTGCCCACCAGCCCAGCAGGATGGTTGCGGCTGCCAGAACCAACGCGATCAACGCCGAGCGCATCAGTCGCCTCGCGACCCGGGAAGGAGTTCGAGTGTCGCCGTGGTGCGTCCCGACAACTCGTCAGCCGTGTGCGGGAACCTGAGCGAGTCCAGTTCGCCCGCCTCCCATCGCGGCAGCCGATCCAGGTATCGCCTGCTGATCGGGTTGCCAGACTGTCCGCCGGGATAAGTCCCCCAGGCTCGTACCTCGGGCCCCATCTCCACCACCATCCGCCAGCTGGCACCGAAGACGCCGCTGCCCGAAGAGGGATTGAGCGTCGAGGGGCCGCCCTGCATCGGGATCTCGAGGGCGGAAAAGGCGGGGATCCGGAGCAGGTGATAGATGTTGGCGTGCCGGTTGTGGGACCAGAGCCATGCGTCGCTTTCGGGTTCGCCCAGCTCATGGAGCAGCCGCACCAGGCCGGCCCGAAGGCTGGCCGCCAGAATGTCGTCCCGATGCTCGACCCGGTTGGGAGTCCGTTTGTCGTCCCACCAGGGGTTGTCGGGATCCTGAAGCAGCTCGATCACGGCGCCGAAGCTGGGCGTGATCGTGGGTCTGCCGACGCGGGGATCATCCAACTCGTCCCAGAGCAGCGCCGGCAGCTCTTCCATGGCGGCCTCGAACAGCACCGCGCGCCGATTGTCCCTGGTATACCGGCGATCCCACTGGGCGAGGAGCGCCGCGGCGCGGGCGAGTGTGTCGTCGCCGCTCACCGCTTTGGCCGCAGCGAGAAAGGCGGGCACCATCCAGTCGGCCCGGGGGCTGCCCGGGTCGGTCTGGAAGCGGCGCATGTCGTCGGGGGTCACCGCTGAGTCGGCTCGGAGCAGCTCGTTGATCCGGAGCGCGCGCCAGGGGACGTACCAGTCGGCGCCGAGGTACCGGGGATTCACCCGCGGATCGATCGGCTGCTGATTGTCCGAGGCGAGATAGCCCTGCGCGGGGTTCCGGGCTCCCGGGTATTCGGCTACCGGCCACTGGCCGGTCCAGTCACTCTCGCTGGTGGTGCCCGGGCGAATCACGTCTCCTCGGCCATCGCCGGGCCGAATCGGGAACCGGCCCGTGGAGCGGATCGCGATGCTCCCGGTGCGATCAGCGACGAGCATGTTCTGCGCCGGCGTTTCCATGTCGGTCATCGCGTCTTCGAATTCGCCAACCGATCGCGCCCGCGCTGCCCGTGCGAAGTTCTCGCTCCGGGCGATCCCTTCGAGCACCGTCCAGCGGAACGAGAGCCAGTGCCCGGCCATCCGGCGCAGCGGGCCCCGATGGGTATAGCGCGTGGTGTCGGTGGCGATCACCTCTCCGTGCCGGCCCCGATAGATCTCGGGGCGGAGCTCCAGCGGATGCCACTTGCCGTCCAGCATATACCGGCGCGGGTGCAGCGAGTCGTCCACCGTCTCCTGGTAATAATCGAGGACGTCGGCCTCGGTGTTGGTGAAGGTCCAGGCGATGTCGCGGTTGAAGCCGAGCACGATCATCGGAGCGCCGGGGACCGTCACCCCGTACACGTCGAGCCGTCCGGGGACCACCAGGTGCGCTTCGTACCAGATGGAGGGAAGACTGAGATCGAGATGCGGGTCCCCGGCCAGCAACGCATTCCCATTCTTGGACCGTTTCTGTCCCACGGCCCAGTTGTTACTCCCCAGCGCATCGTCGGATTCGTCTGACGGCGGAATGGTCGAGGCGATCAGCAGCGCCTGGCTGTCAGGAGCGCCCGGCGGAGGAACCCGATGGTAATCCAGCCGAGGCGCGTGTTGTCCGTTGGGTTGAATGGGCTCCTGGATCGGGCTGTTGATCGGGAACAGGGCATCAGCGGCCTCGGCGCCGACCAGGGCCTGGGCCGCGAGGCGGCTCCGCTCGAGATCTGAATAGGCCAGCGTGTACCCCATCCGGTTGAAGAGATGGGTGCTGTTGATCGGATCCCAGTGCGCCGGCCAGCGATCGAGCAGGCGATACTCGAGCGGAAGGTCCCGGCTGCGCAGGTTGTCGATCCAGGCATTGACCCCGTCGGCAAAGGCGCGGGGCAATCGGGAATCGATGCTGGACGAATCGAGGCCCTCCCATTTGTGCTCCGCGGCGCGGGGGAGACCCAGGTCTCGCGCCTCGCGATCGGCCTCGATTGCCGACGGCCCTACCATCTCGGTCAGGCGTCCCGCGCCGGCCCTGGCCTGGAGCTCGAGCTGCAGTAGCCGGTCCCGCGCCACCACATAGCCCAGCGCCCGGGAGGCGTCGGTTTCGGTCTGGGCGAAGATGTGGGGAACGCTCCGGTCGTCGTAGATCACGCGCACCGGATGCTCGAGGTGGGGAATCGAGGCCTTGGCGCTGCGGGGCAGCTCGGCGGTGGTCGCGACGGCCCAGATCCCATGCCAGGGATCGAGGAAGCGCCCCAGCGCCGGAAGCGGTCCGGTGGGACGGGCTCCTACCCAGAGCAGGAGTCCCAGGATCACGACGGCGAGCGCCGCCCGGAGCCGGGCGATCACCGGAGTCGAGGGCTCACGCGGGCTGGTCCGCCTCGGCGCCGGCCGGTCGCTTCCCCTCGCGGGAGAAGGCCTTGCGCCCGCCCCGCTCCATCCGCTCGCCCGGCTTGGCGGTCGCGATCAGTCGCTGAGCGATCTCCACCGACCGGGCCACCAGGGCGCGGGCGCCGTCCCGCAGTTCCTCGCTGCCCATGACCAGCCGGACGTTCCGCTCCATGTCCTCGGCGTCCCAGCCTCGACTGTGGGCGATGAACGGAAACTGGGGGAAGACGCAGCCCAGCTCGGCGAAGAACATCAGCATCTGTCCCGCCACTGCCTGCACGTTGTCCTGGCCACCCATGATGATGAACCCCGCCACCTTGTTGCTCAGCATCACCCGGTTGCGAATGGTGATCTGATTCTGGAGGCAGTTCATCCGCTCGACCATCTTGGTGTAGAGCGAGCTGGGCCCGCCCCACCGAATCGGCGAGGCGATCAGGATCACGTCGGCCCAGAACACGATCCCCTCGTAGAC
>DATIWD010000117.1:0-21273 GCA_035519565.1 Gemmatimonadales bacterium
CGCGGCGCCGGGTCCTCCACCGAGGCCATCACCTCTCGGGAGGGGGTGGTGCCGCTCTTGGGAATCACCATGCGCTGCCCCACGCGAAGCGAGCGGGGTTGGATGCCCGGATTCGCCGCCAGGATGGTCTGGCTGGAAACACCATACATCTTCGCGATCCCTCCGATCGTCTCGCCCCTGGCCACAAAGTGCTCGACGAACGTGATCCGCTGGCTGGCGGGGAGCGTCGCATAGGAGCCGGCCACCATCGGCCCCGTCCCGGCCGGGACCCGCACCACGCTCTTGGTCTTGGGCGGAGTCATCGAGCGCAGAAACTGCGGGTTCAACTCCCGAATCGAAGCGAGCGTCGTGTCGGCCAGGCGGGCCACCACATCGAGACCGGTCGCGTCCGGCACGATGATCGAGTCGGGGAGCGGAATCGCCACGGTATCCGGAGGGATGAACCCGTAGCGCGCCGGCTCCTTGGCGATCAGCGCCGCCGCGATCAACTTCGGCACGTAGTCTTTGGTCTCCCGCCGCAGGAAGCGGGTGTCATACAGCCGGAAGAATGCTCCATCGGAGCTCAGGCTGTCTTCGTCGTCTTCGGGGAGTCGAGCCAGTCCGCGCTGCACCTTGCGGGCACCGGCATTGTAGGCCGCCGCAGCGAGATAGGGAGATCCGAATCGGTCTCGCAGATCCGAGAGAAATCGAGCCGCCGCCACGGTGGCCTTGTAGGGGTCTCTCCGCTCGTCGACCCATCGATCGACCCGGAGACCGTACAACCGTCCGGTCCCCTTCATGAACTGCCACATTCCCACCGCGCGGGACCGGCTCACGGCGGTATTGGAGAAGCCGCTTTCGATCAGCGCCAGGTAGACCAGATCCGCCGGGAGCCCGGCCTCACGCAGCCTGTTCCGGATCATGGTTTCGTAGCGCGGCATCCGGGTCAGCCAGATCGCCATCCGGTCCCGGGCGTACCCCTGGAAGAAATCCAGGTAGTACTGGACTCGCGCGTGGGCGTTGTAGCTGGCGACGTCGATGTCCCACGTTGCCGGTGCGGCCTTGGGCCCCATCGGAGCGATCTCTTCGGCTTCCGCGAGGGTGTCCGTTCCCTCCGGATGTGCCGCGGCCAGGCGGTCGAGGATCTCTTCGTCGGCCGCGGAATCCTCGGCTGCCCGACGCGCGGAGGTCGAGTCCACCCGAGCGACCTCGAGCTGGGTCGTGCTCGTCGAGGCGGCAGTCGACCCGGGATGACTCGGCCCGGAATCGCTGGGCGGCGTAGCCGCCACCTGCGGCAGAGGAGCCGCGGGGGCTGGCGCCCCGTGACCGGAGCACGCAGCGAGGCCAAGGACAAACGCGAGAGCGGTATGCTTCACGTGGTTCCTGTTGAACGAGTGAAAACTGCTCATGGGGCGAGCGCCTGCTCACCCTTCGTGGCGTGGTCGATTCTCAGAGCGGAAAGTGTGCCAGCCCCAGGCCGTGGCGCAGCTAACCCTATCAATCTATGCAGGATATGGGGTTAGGGGACAGCCGGAAAGTGCAAGATGAAACGTCAAGCCGTGCCAACGGCCAGACGAGGCTACCGCATGAACAGCCGATTCCCCAGGAGACGGTTGGTCGCGTTCAGAACCGCGAGCGCCGCCCCTCGGGCAGGATTGTCGTCCGTAAGAAAGCATCCGACCAGCCGTTGACCCTCGGCCTGCTTGGGGATGGCCAGGGAAACGATCACCACGTTCGAGTCGAACGCGCGGACGGCCTTTACGCCCAGCAACTCGAATTTCACTTCACCCTTGACCGCCTTGCTGAGCGCGGCGACACACGCCTCCGCCGCGCAGCGCAGCTCGCCGGCCTGGGAGGTCAGGCCCTCGGACTCTCCAACGAACTCATCGGCCTCCTGCCAGGAGAGCGTGACCCGGCACCGGCACCGGCCGCTGGGCAGCCTCACCATCGAGAAGTTCGCGAACCGGAGTCGGTCCTGAATCGGCGGGGAAGTCATCGCGCTCTAGAAGGTATCGAACCGGACCTCGAGTTGGCGGGACCGTTCCTCCGGCAGCCGGACGACGTCTACCGACAAGCGCGGGGGACCCGCTTCTGCGCTCTCGACCGCAATGACCACCACCATCCCGTCCGACAATTCCAGTTTGAGTTGGCGGAAGTCCGAGCGAACCGAGGCGTCGACGACGGTGCGGCCCTTCAGTAATGCGAGGGAATCCGCGACGCGGCGGAGGTCCTGAAAGGTCACCTGGGACATGGGCGAGCCGTCGCCTACTGGATCTGCCCAGCGAGGAGGGCGGTAATCCTGTCGACCGGGATCTGGTCAGCTTGGGCGAACAGGGCCGATCGAGACGAGGATTCCAGCGGGTACAGCGCCCGGATCGGAGTCTGGAGAGAGGAGGCGGCCCGGAAGCTCAACACCAGCCGCCAGGTCTTCAATTTCGCGGTGCGTTCGGCGATCGGCGATACGCTCCACCGAGTCTCGCCGACGGTGACTTCACGCCATGCCATGAGATCTCGAGAGCCTTGTAAGGTCAAGGGTGGCCAATATGTTCATCGGTCCGCGATCAGGTCAAGAGCCCGGCAGCCCTGGCATCATGCGCACTTTCGAGGTCGCGGAGCGGGAGCAGCTCCTCCCACGGAATCCCCAGCTGGATCAGGCGCTCGCGAGTGGCGCGGAGCGTACCGTAGGAGGCCCTGGCCTCCATGAAGAGATCCGGTACCGGGGACCAGCCGCCAATCAGATAGAGGTCTCCATCGACAGTCGGCCCCAGTACGATCGGAACCCGGTCGAGAATCGAAGCGGCTTCCCTGATCGTCGCGGTGGTCAGGTCGGGGCATTCACGACAGACGCAGATCCACTTCTCTCCGCGCGGAACCGCGCGCGCCGCAGCCGCCAGTCGGGCACCCTGATGCCCCGACGCCTGGGGTCGGAGGTCCCAACCCGCCCCGATCCACCGCTCCATTTCGGCCCGCGCCTCGGGAGGCGTGTACCAGATGACCACCCGACCGCCCATGGTACTGACGGCGTCCAGCGTGCGCGCCGCGAGGATCCGGTACAATCGTAGCGCGTGGCGCTCCCCGATGTCCGCCGCCAATTGTGCCTTCATGAGACCATGCCGAGGGGCCCTCAGCATGATGGCCAGGTGGGTCACGAGGAATTGTGCGCCGTCGCCGGCGGGGGCTACGCCGCTTGAGTGTATTTCCGGAAGCGGGCCAGAATGTCCAGAGTGATGGGACCAGCCTTGCCCGCGCCGATCGCACGGCCATCGACCATGCGGATCGGGGCGATCTCGGTGGCGGTCCCCGTGAAGAATGCTTCGTCGGCCGTGTACACGTCGTACCGGTTGAGCAGGGTCTCGCGCACCTGGTACCCCGCCGCCAGCGCAATCTCCATGACGACGTCTCTGGTGATGCCCTTGAGGATTCCCGCCGACGCCGGTGGCGTCATCAGGACCCGATCCTTGAGCACGAACAGATTCTGTCCCGAAGCCTCGGCCACGTACCCGGCGCTGTCCATCATGAGGATCTCGTCGACCCCCGCGGCGTTCCCTTCGATCTTCGCCAGGATGTGACAGAGGTAGTTCAGGGATTTCACCCGCGGGGAAAGCGCCTCCTTGTGCGGGATCGGCGTCCCCGCGCTCATCACGGTCAGTCCCTGTTCGTAGCGCTCGAGGGGCCAGAGCTTGATGGTATCGAAGACGATGAATACGGTCGGCTTGGGGCATTTGCGGGGATCGAGACCGAGATCCCCGACCCCGCGGGTGACCACGTGACGCAGGTAGGCATCCTTCAGCCCCGAGCGCCGGACCCCCTCCTCTGTCACGGCGATCACCTCCGCCTTGGTCATCGGCACCGTCAGCGCGATCGCATGTGCGGAATCGAAGAGGCGGTCCACGTGCTCCTTCAGCTTGAAGGTCTTGCCCTGGTAGACGCGCATCCCTTCGAAGACGCCGTCCCCGTAAAGGAGGCCGTGATCGAAGACCGAGATCTTCGCGCTCGCCTGGTCACACCATTGCCCGTCCAGCCAGATCAGCGTCACGAGTCTCCCCTGAGGTTCCGTCGGGGAGGAATGTGGCAGGACGTTGCCGGGGACGGTAGGGGCCAGCATCGCCGCCGGGGATCGCCTTCGAGGAGTGACGGAGGCAGGGAACATCGCGGCCCGGCGGGCGCCGGGCCGGCCTGGAGTGCTTACGTGTCTCGAAGGATCCCGCGCATCCGGATCGCGAGCGCTTCGATCTCGCGCAGACTGCTCAGCGTCTCGGGATCGAGGCGGGATTCGTTGAGCAGCAACAACTGGGTCTCCGCCAGGATGCCCGCGAGCGGATTGGACAGATCGTGCCGCAGCTTGTGAACGCGTTCCTCGGTAGTCATCAATGGGCCCTCAGCCGACCGAGCGATAGAGATCGCGAAGGTGATGCTCACCCAGCCCCCGCACCGACTCCCAGAGGTCCAGCTCGGAACGCGCGCAGATGATCTCGGCCGTCTCGCGCTGTCCCTCGGGGTCGACGAAGAGGAACCGGCCCCGCCAGTCGCCCTCCTCGCCAAGGCGGAGACTCAAACGGACGGTGACGAGTTGGCCTTCGAAGCGGAGCGGGGGGAGATCGTGGATGACAGGATCGCGTGGATCATGTGCGGGATTGCGAAGCGGCTGCACTGCCATCCGGTGCGCTCCGGTCGGGGTGGACCGATGGTGGTCTCTGGCCTGCACCAGGCTGGTACCCTGTAAATATACGATTTCAATAGACTTACGCAATAGTCGGGAGTTCAGTGGAAGCTACTCACCCACTGGAGCTATCGGATCTCTTCGGGGCGCCGTGGCCGGATTGCGGGCGTAGGCCACCACCGGCGGTGAATCGCACTTGACGGCGCCACCGTTTCGTTCCTATACTGGGGCACTTCCAGGCACCTCAGGCACTTCCCCGGCACGCTTCTATTCCTCGTTTGCTCTGCTCTGCGGAGCAAGCCCGACATATACCAAGAACGTTTCGGTTTTCTAGCCACGCCTCCTCCCACGCCCATCGGATCGCCGGTGGGGTCCCTCTGCATGGAGTTCCACACCCGTGGACATCGCTGAGTTAAAGCAAAAGTCCGTCGCTGAACTGCACACGCTGGCCGAACAGCTCAACATCTCCAACTACTCGGGGCTTCGGAAGCAGGACCTCATCTTCCGGATCGAGCAGACGCTCCTCGACCAGGACACGGTCATCCGGGGCGAAGGAGTCCTCGAAATTCTTCCGGAAGGGTACGGGTTCCTCCGCAGCCAGGATTGGAACTACCTCTACGGCCCCGACGATATCTACGTCTCACCCAGCCAGATCAAGCGGTTCGACCTGCGGACCGGGGACACGGTCATGGGGCAGGTGCGGCCCCCCAAGGAGGGCGAGCGCTACCTGGCCCTGCTCAAGGTCGAGAGCGTCAACTTCGAAGAGCCGGAGAAGACCAAGCACCGGATCGCCTTCGACAACCTCAAGCCGCGCTACCCCGACCAGCGAATTCGCCTCGAGCGGAAGACCCCGGATCTCTCGATGCGCGTGGTGGACCTTCTCTCCCCCATCGGGAAGGGGCAGCGCGGCCTGATCGTGGCCCCACCCAAGGCCGGGAAGACGATCCTGCTCCAGAAGCTGGCCAACGCGATCAGCGAGAACCATCCCGAATGCGTGCTGATCGTGCTCCTGATCGACGAGCGGCCCGAAGAGGTCACCGACATGCAGGAGAACGTCAAGGCCGAGGTGATTTCCTCGACCTTCGACGAGCCCGCTGACCGCCACGTGCAGGTGGCGGACATGGTGATCGAGAAGTCGCGGCGCTTGGTGGAGCATGGCCGGGACGTGGTGATCCTGCTGGACAGCATCACCCGCCTGGCCCGCGCCCACAACGTGGTGGTCCCGCACTCGGGGAAGATCCTCTCCGGCGGTGTCGACGCCAACGCGTTGCAGAAGCCCAAGCGCTTCTTCGGCGCGGCCCGGAACATCGACGGGGGAGGCAGTCTCACGATCATCGCCACGGCCCTGATCGACACCGGCAGCCGGATGGACGAGGTGATCTTCGAGGAATTCAAGGGCACCGGCAACATGGAGTTGGTGCTGGACCGCCGCCTGGCCGACCGGCGCATCTATCCCGCGATCGACATCCAACGCACCTCGACGCGAAAGGAAGAGCTCCTCATGGACAAGGACGAGCTCAACCGCGTCTACCTGCTCCGGAACTTCCTGGCCGACATGCCTCCCGTGGAAGCGCTGGAATTCCTCCTGGAGCGGATGAAGCGAACCAAGAACAACAAGGAGTTCTTCGCCACCATGGCGCAGTAGCGGCGCCGTCGGGGTGAGGATCGGAACGGGGGGCTCCGATACACCGGGGCCCCCCGTTTATAGTTCGAGACGGAGCTTCCACTCAGCCATATGGCATCATTGCCGACCGCCGGTCGCCTGTTGGCCCTCGACTGGGGCGAGCGACGCATCGGTCTCGCCTTGAGCGACGAATCCCAGACCCTCGCCAGCCCGCTCGAAACCCTGGTCCGCCGACCCGGAAAGCGGCTGCCCATGCCGCGCCTGCTCCTCCTGGTGCGCGAGCATCAGCCGGTGGGACTGGTCGTGGGACTGCCGCTTACCCTGGAAGGCGGGGAGTCCCCGGGAACCCAGGCCGCCCGCGAGATGGGACGGATCGTGGCGGAGCGGACCGGGCTTCCCATGGAGCTCTGGGACGAGCGGCTCAGCACCGCCCGCGCCCTGGGTGCCATCCGGGAGGGCGGCGGCAGTACGCGCGGTCGCCGAGCCGACGTGGACGCCCTGGCCGCCGCGGTGGTGCTCCAGGGCTATCTGGATCACGCCAAGGGTGGAGCGACGTGATTCGCCGCGCTGCCCTGCTCGGCCTGCTGGCTGCGGCCGCGTGCGGCCCGCCACCGTCCGGCCCGCCGATCCGGGTCGTCGTCCCGCCAGGGGCCCGCTTCTCCCAAGTGGCCGACAGCCTGGTGTCGCACCGGGTGGTGCGCTCCAAGGCGACCTTCAAGCTGCTGGCACGCCTCCGGGGGGTCGAGCGCGGGATTCAGGCCGGCGTATATGCCTTTACCCCGGGAACCAGTCAGTGGGAGGTGCTCACCATCCTGGCCGAGGGCCGGATTCAGATGGTGCGCTTCACGGTCCCGGAGGGACTCGCCCTGATCGAGATGGCGCCGCTGGCCGAGGAAAAGCTGCAGATCGCTCGCGACGCGTTTCTGGCCGCGGTCACCGATTCCGCCGCCCTGGCGGCATTAGGTCTCCCGACCGCTACCGCGGAAGGCTTTCTCCTCCCCGAGACCTACCTGGTACCGGAGGGGATCACCGCCAGAGAGCTGGTGCGGGTGATGGTCCGGGAGTTCCAGGCGCAGTGGTCCCCCGAGTGGCGCACCCAGATGGACTTCCTGCGCCTCGGCATCACGCAGGTCGTCGCCCTGGCTTCGATCGTCGAGGGGGAAGCGCGACACGATGAAGAGCGACCGATCATCGCCGGGGTCTACCTCAACCGGATGAAGCGGCGCATGCTCCTGCAGGCCGATCCCACCGTGCAGTACGCCATCCTCCAGAAGACCGGTGCCCGAAAGCTGCGGCTCTACTACAAGGACTACGCGATCCCTTCCAAGTACAACACCTATCTCCATCCCGGATTGCCGCCCGGCCCGATCAATTCTCCGGGGCGCCAGAGCTTACACGCCGCGCTCTTTCCCGCCCAGGTCCCCTACTTGTACTTCGTCGCCGGCACAGACGGGTACCACATCTTTACCAAGACCAGCTCCGAGCATCAGGCGGCGGTAGCGAAGGTGCGGAAGCAGCAGCGAGCCGCCGCCCGCAGTCCCGGACGCTAGCTCGGCTCGCTACCGGAGCTGCGCGGCATAGCGTCGGGCAGCCGCCTCGATGTCCTCGGCGGCGAGGATGCCGGACGCCACCGCCACTCCCGCGCCGCCGGCTCGGCGAACCTCCCCGACGTCCTCGGGCTTCACTCCCCCAATAGCCAGGCAGGGTCGGCCGCCGGCCAAGGCCACCAGACGCCTGAATCCGTCGGCTCCCAGTGACGGGCCCGCATCCGACTTGGTCCCCGTTCCCCGCCAGGGACCGACGCCCCAGTAGTCCGCGTCGCGAGCTCCCTCGGCTTCGTCCTGGTTGCCGACCGAAGCGCCGATGACCACACCCGCGCCCAGCACCGAACGCGCGAGGGGGATCCCGACGTCGTCTGGCCCCAGGTGGACTCCACTGCCAACGGCCGCCGCGACGTCGGGCCGGTCGTTGATAATCAGCGGCACCGTGAGGGCGGCCCGGAGCGCCCGCGCGAGGGCGACCAGGTCCCGGCTGGAGGCACGCTTGAGCCGGAGCTGAACGCAGGAGACACCACCCCGCTCCGCCGCCAGGCAAGCGGCTACCGGCTCCTTCCCCTGAAGCAGCCCGTCGTCGGTCACCAGCATGAGGCGAAGGTGTTGCGCTAGATTGGGGGCCATGTCGTCCATACCGAAGCTACACTTGATGGGGTTCCGCGGGGCCACCACGGTGGAGCACAACGACGCCGAGGAAATCCTGGCTGCCACCGAGGAGCTGGTCCGGGCGCTGATCGAGGCCAACGACCTGGATCCGGAGGGCATCGTGAGCGCCCTGTTCACGGTCACGACCGATCTCAACGCGACCTTTCCCGCCCGCGCCGCCCGACGCCTCGGGTGGGACCAGGTGGCCATTCTGCATGCCACCGAGATTCCGGTCCAGGGGTCGCTCCCCCGCTGCATCCGTGTCCTGGTTCATGCCTACAGCAACCGGACCCGAGCGGAAATCAAGCACTGCTATTTGAGGGAAGCCAAGACGCTGCGCCCGGAGCGCGCGGCGCCCTCCCGACGCTGATCCCGATGGCTCTCGCGACGGTCCGGGTCACCGCTCGAGGCGCCGCCCGCTGGACTCGCGGACACCCCTGGATCTACCGCAGCGACGTGCGCGACCACCCCTCGGACCCGGGGCTGGTCCGGGTGGTCGATGGTCGCGGAAAGCTGCTCGGCCAGGCACTCTATTCCCCGAAGTCCGAAATTCGACTCCGGCTCCTGGAACGATCCGCGCGACTGCTGGACGGCGCCTGGTGGGAAGAGCGGTTCCGTGAGTGCCTGGCCCGGCGCGGCGAGTTGAACGCCACCGCGTATCGAGTGGTCCACGCCGAGGGAGACGGCCTCCCTTCGCTGATCGTGGACCGCTACGATCGCTGGGTGGTCGCGATGTTGCTGTCGGCGGGACTGGAGACCCTGAGAGGAACGGTGCTCGAGGCCCTGGTCGCAGTGCTCGGCCCAGAGGGGGTGCTGCTCCGCCATGACGTCCCGGTGCGCCGGCATGAAGGATTGCCAGAGGAGATCGTCGTCGCCTACGGGGCCATCCCCGAGGAGATCGAGATTCGAGAGGGGCCGGTGCGGTACCTCGCGGCTCCCTGGACCGGGCAGAAGACCGGCGCCTTCCTGGATCAACGACCCAATCGCCTGCTGGCCGGCTCCTGGGTCCCGAGCGGCGGCAGCGCCCTCGATTGCTTTACCTACCATGGCAGCTTCGCCCTGCACCTGGCGCTGAACGCGGGTCGCGTGACGGCGCTCGACACCAGCCAGGAGGCGCTCACGAGGGCCCGGCGAAACGCCGCCTTGAATGGACTCACCAACATCGACTGGGTGGAGCGGGATGCCTTCGAGGCCCTCAGGGCCTATGAGCGCGAGCGGCGGCGGTTCGACGTGATTGTACTGGATCCACCGGCCTTTGCACGCAACAAGAGCGCGGTTCCCCAGGCCCTCCGGGGGTACAAGGAGCTCAACCTCCGCGCGCTCCGCCTCCTCTCCCCCGGAGGAACCCTCTTCACCGCCTCCTGTTCTTTCCACGTCCGCACCGAGGATTTCGACGCCATGCTGCGGGACGCCGCGGCGGACAGCGGGCGCCGCTGCCGACTGGTCCTGCGGACCGGCCAGGGAGCAGATCACCCCGAGATTCTGACCATTCCGGAGACCGGATATCTCAAGGGCGCGGTACTAAGAGCCGATTAATGCGTTGACAGCGCGGAGGGCCGATATGAGTTTGGATGGCAGCGGGGCCGCCCGCCATTCCCGATCAGCCAATCTCACGGCCCTCAGGGGCCTGAGCCTTCATCGAAGCGTGGTATCCATCGAGTCATGCTGACTGCCCGCGAGGTCCAGCACCTCCGCCGCCGCCGGCCACCCCCCTCCCTTCGACAACGCTGGCAGGAGTACATCCTGCAGCGCATCGAGGGTTACAAGAACTCCCTCGCGCGGGACGAGCTGCTCAGGATCGGTGACGAAGCCGTTGCCGAGCTGGAGGCGACCGTCGAGGGGCAGTTCCTGCTCACCGAAGTGCTCATGCAGGACACTGTGGATCGCATGATCTGGCGGCGTCTTGGCCTCAAGCCGTACCGGCAGTGGGCCTCCCAGTACCGCGCCGTCCGCGCCGCGCAGCAATCTCCGACCCACTGGGGAATCGACCAGCGCTGCCCGGTGAGTCTTCTCCTCCCCCGCATCGAGCCCCACGACGCGGCCGTGGTGATCGGCGCCGGTGCCGAGTGTTACGCCTACCTCCTCGCGGCGTGCGACATGGCGGTGACCTTCATCGCCGGAGACCTGGCCTGCGTCGAGCGCGTCGAGTCGCGCATGATCGCGGAATCACTCGCGGAGCAGTTTTCGGCCTACGTGGCCCAGCTGGGGCACTGGTTACCCGATCTCGATGGCTCTGCCCATCTGGTCGTAATGGATGCGGGCTCGCTCCAGCAGCTAGCCGCGCGGGACCGCCAGGCGATGATTCGGTCCCTCCAAGCCTCCACCCTGGACGGCGGGGTCCATATCATCGTGCCCGGACTCCGGGCCTTCGTTCCCGAGGCCTTTCTGACCCTCTATCCCGATTGGTCCCGCGAGACCCCCAAGCCGGCCCGACGCCGCAGTGGCACCAAATCCCTCGGTGTGCTGCTTACCAAGCCGGTGTGTCAGTCGGAGACGGCTTCCTGCGTGTCATAAAGACGCATTTCCAGAATCAGTAGTTACCTAACCGATTACAGCAGAATAGCTTACAAGCAGCCAACGCACGGCACAACCGGTGCCCTTATTAGCGAGTGCCCTTTAACGCCTTGAGGCGGAGAGCACCGTGACCAGTCTGCCGATGTCGCTGCCGCAATCGCCGTTCGGAATCATCATTCACAACGCTGAGCCGAAGAAGCGGCCCGCGGTCATCTGGGCCTACATGTGGGCCGAGGATCATCAGCGGGACGAGCCAGAGCCGTGGCACCGGAGAACCCCGGCCAGTCATAACGAATAGGCCCAGTCTCATCCTCCTCCGTACGTCGATCTCCAGGCCGACCACTCGGCCTGGACCGTAGTCCAGAAGCCCTCCCATAACTCGCCGCTCCTTCCAAGCGTGGCCTTCTGCCGCGTAGGGACGGGACTATATTCGAGGTCCCCAGTCCCGTTTTTCGACAATTTCCGGCTCATCATGTCGCCCAACGACACCTTCGCTCCAACTGCGGCGTTCGAGCAGGCTGAAGGAACTGCGGTGAAGCCTGCTAGGGAGTCCGATGCGCGCTCTCGTTAAGGAGGCTCCCGGTCCCGGGATGGTCCTGCGCGACGTCCCGCGGCCGCGCATCGGCGCGAACGAGGTGCTCATCAAGGTGCAGCACGCCGGCGTCTGCGGAACCGACGTCCACATCTGGGAGTGGGATGCCTGGGCCTCGGCCCGGCTCCGGCCCCCGGTTATCGTGGGGCACGAGTTCGCCGGCACCATCGCCGAGTTGGGCCCCGAAGCCGCGACCGGCGGACTGCTCTCGGTCGGAGATCGCGTGACCGCCGAGGGCCACATCGTCTGTGGACATTGCCGCCCCTGTCGGAGCGGGGACGCTCACGTCTGTGTCCGGACCAGAATCATTGGCGTAGACCGGGACGGCGCGTTCGCCGAATACATCGCCATGCCGGCGAGCAACGTCATGCGCCTCGACGGGATCCCCACCGAGATCGGCGCCATCATGGATCCGTTGGGCAACGCATTTCACACCGTGCTCAGGGCCGAGGTGCCTGGGAGCACGGTTCTGATCGTGGGATGCGGCCCCATCGGGTGCTTCGCCGTCGGCGTGGCGAGAGCGGCAGGGGCATCCCTGGTGATCGCCAGCGACCTCAATCCCAAGCGTCTTGAAATCGCCCGCACGATGGGAGCGCACGCCACTCTCAATCCGACCAGCGACAATGTGGCGGCGCGGGTCCGCGAACTGACCGGAGGAGAAGGAGCCGACGTCGTGTGCGAAATGAGCGGCCATCCGGAGGGCCACCGGCAGGCGTTCGCGGCAGTGCGGCCGGGCGGACGCATCAACCTGCTCGGGACTCCCAGTCAGACCACCGAGGTGGACTTCGCCAGGGACGTGATCTTCAGGGGAGTGACCCTGTACGGTGTTACCGGTCGCCTGATGTATCAGACCTGGCAGCAGATGTTTCGATTCCTCGGCGCCGGCCTCTTGAATCCACGGCCGGTCATCACGCACCGTTTCGGCCTCCATCAGATCGGAGAAGCGATTCAGGTGATCAAGGATGGCAAGGCGGGGAAGGTCATTCTGGAGGTGGCGGAATGACGTCGTCGCTGGAGTTGCGCCTCGCCGAGGAGCTGGAAGGGTTCCGGCGCGACGGCGTCTACAAGCGGCTCAACTATCTGACCAGTCCCCAGGCCCCACGCGTCACAATGGAAGGGCGCGGTGAGGTCATTGTCCTCTCGTCGAACAATTACCTGGGCCTCTCCAACCAGCACGAAGTGGTTGCGGCGGGAAAGGCCGCGCTGGATCTCTATGGAGCGGGAACCGCCTCGGTACGGTTCATCTGCGGCACCTTCTCGATTCATCGGGACCTGGAAGTGGCGTGTGCCCGCCTGGTGGGCACCGAGGCGAGCCTCAGCTTCGTGAGCTGCTGGAACGCCAACGAGGCAGTCCCCGGCACTCTGCTCGGCGAGAGCGACCTGATCCTGAGCGACCAGCTCAATCACGCCAGCATCATCGACGGGATCCGCCTGGCCAAGGCGATTACCCGCTGCGAGACCGGGGTCTACAAGCACGCGGACCTCTCCGACCTGGACGCGAAGCTCACGGCGGCACGAGAGCGCCGGGTGAAGATGGTGGTGACCGACGGGATCTTCTCGATGGAAGGAGCCATCGCGCCGTTGCCCGACCTGGCCGAGCTATGCCGCAAGCACGAGGCGCTGCTGGTGGTCGATGATTCCCACGCCACCGGAGTCCTGGGAGCCACCGGCCGAGGGACTGCCGAGCACTTCGGCATGCTGGGCCAGGTGGACATCATCACCTCGACCCTGGGGAAAGCTCTCGGGGGCGCAGCCGGCGGATTCGTGGCCTCCTCCAAGGCGGTCTGCGACTATCTGACGCAACGCGCCAGACCGCAATTGTTCTCTAATGCCCTCCCTCCCACCGTCGCGGCGAGCAGTCTGGCTGCGATCCAGTACCTGGAAGCCCATCCCGAACGCGTGGCCACGCTGCGCGCTCAGACCGACTACTTCCGCAGCCGGCTGCTCACCCTGGGGTTCCAGCCCCTCCCGGGACAGACGCCGATCGTTCCGGTCATCCTGGGCGAGACCGCCAAGGCCATCCGGATGAGCGAACTGCTACTGGCAGAGGGAGTGTTCGTGACCGGCTTCGGATATCCGGTGGTGCCCCAGGGACAAGCCCGGATCCGCTGCCAGATCTCGGCGGCTCATACCCGGACGGACCTGGACCAGGCGTTGGACGCCATGGCCCGGGTCGGTCGCCAGCTCCACCTCGTCTAGCTGCAATGCCTTCCAAGAAGTTCCCTGTCTTCGGTATTTGTTTGGGAATGTTTGTGCACGGGACTTGCTTGGACCTCAAGTAGTTTGGTAGTTCTAGCGTCCAAACACTAGTGGAAAAAGGGACTAGCTTTGGGCCGGGTGGCCCATAGGGTCTCGCATTTTTCCCCGGTTATTCCTATTTTCGGGGGGTCCAGTCTGGCGTCCGGCTTCCCTGGCGCCGATCAACCGACCGAAATAGATGGCTTGGTCTCACCAAGCCGCCCATGGAAGCGCACCGCCATGCGCCGGAGGAGCCGGCGCCGACACACTGGAGGAGGTAATCTGATGCGTATCCTCAACCGCTCCTTGGCTGTGGTGGCGCTGGTTGCTTTGGCCGCCCTCCGCGGGTTGGACGCCCAGGAGAAGCCATCGTCGGACAACTTCCGGTGGTACATCGGTGCCCAGGTCGGGGTGCTCGGGTTCGAGACGCCGGTGCAGACCTACGGAACGATACCGTCCGTCGGCGTCCACACCTTGATCAAGGCGCGTCGGACCGGCCTCCTGCTTTCAATGGACCAGGGCTTCAGCTGCGCGTTGTGGGGCAACTGCGACCAGCAGAGCGCCTATCCGGATGCCACCGCCTCGGGTGGGGTTCGCCAAGTGGTTTTCCACGACGTCCGGACTTACTCGGCCGTTCTGATGGCCTTTCCCATCTATGGCAACATCCAGCCTTATCTGGGCGTCGGATTCACCCTGATTCACACCGTGAAGGAATACCCCCAAGGGCCATTCGTGACGCCTGATGACCAGGCCGCCGCTCAGGCCGAGGCCAACAGCCGCGGTAGCTACGGCGCCGCGACGGCACTGGCGGGCCTTCAGATCCGGGTGAAGGGATTTGCGATCTTCGGGCAAGGCCAGGTGATGACCTCACCGAGCGGTGATAAACTGCTGGCGGGGGGCCCACCCTTCAATTTCTCCGCCGGCATGCGGGTCAGCCTGGGGAGTTCCAGGGAGGGCGTGAGCGGCGGAGGCTACTGAGGCAAACCCCTCAGGCTCTACGCCGGCCGTGCGGTGGGTCGGCCGACTTCGCGAGAAGAAAGCGAAGTGGCCAATCCACCGCTTTCGTTATCCCTATCCGAGGAGTGCGCCGGATCCCCGTGGCCGGCACTTCCAGACCCGGGTGCACGGTAAGTCGGCTCTTCGGCATCAGCACTCCGTTCACATCTACCGATATCCCGAGCGCCTGAGAAAGCTTGCCGGGCCCGGAGCACAGGTCCGGCTCTGCTTCGCGGCCTCGACGCCGGCGCATGACAGGAATGCCCTCCAGCGGCTCGAGGGCCCGGATCAGTACTGCCTGACCCTCTCCAGGAGGGCCGCAAACGAGATTGATGCACCAGTGCACGCCATAGGAGAGGTACACGTACCAGGACCCGGCGGCACCGTAGAGCGCTTCGTTCCGCGCGTGACGCCGCAGCTTGTACCCGTGGGAAGCCGGGTCCACCCGCCCCAGGTAGGCCTCGGTCTCGATGATCCTGCCGCTGGTCGGTCGCGGCCCGATCCGGGAAACGATGGTGGCGCCCAAGAGATCGGGCGCCACCTGGTCGGCCGGACGGGCGAAGAAACCTGGCAGGAGCGGCCGGTGCGTCACTCCGCCTTTTTCTTCGGAGTCCGCCCGCGGGGCCGCCTCCGTTGAGTTCCACCATCGGTGGCTGCCGCTGTCCCTGCCTCCTTCCGAGGTCCACGACCGCCTCCACCACGCCGACGCCCGGCAGGCTTCCCCTCCGGAGCCGCCTCCCCGCCCTCGGTCATGCTGATCACGCCGACCAGCGGGACCTCAGCGCGGGCGGCCGGCATCCGGGAACCGCGGCGGAACCCCAGCCCCAGGCGCTGACCATCGCCCAAAGGAAGGGTGGCCGCGGGCGCCTGCGATTGGTCCGCCGGAGACGCCTCGGGCGTGGGAGCGGGCGGAGGGGTGAGACGTGCAACCGGGAGAGGATGAGCCACGCCCGCCCGGCTTTCCACCTCATAATCGTTGTCCCCGACCTTGCGCACGTCCGCCACCTCGGCATCGTGGGCCTGTCGGAGCAGCCGGGTGAAGCGGGCCGGCTCGAGTAGAGAATCCTGTCGCCCATGCAGGGACGCCATGCGGTGCCTCAACGCCTCGTGGCCGGTTGGTGAGGGGAGCTCACTCAGGGCCCGCCGCATCAGGTCGAAGGCCTGAGCCAGGGTCAGCCCGCCCTGCGCGCGTTCCTGCGCGCGTTCCTGAGCGGCCTCCGGAGCGCGTTCGGGTCGCCCACCGCGTCCCCGGCGCCCCCGCCCCCTGCCCCGCCCCCGGCCGGATCCCGCGCCTTCTTCGCGCGGCTCCTCAGGCGCTGGGGGCAGCCCCGGGCTGGCCTCGCCGGCCCCCACCTCGTACTGGCCGTTATCGAGCTTGGTGATCTTGAGGAGTCCGCGGTTTCCGGCCTCGACGACGAATTTGCTAAAGCGGTTGTAGCCGGCGTTCTTTTCGTCGAAGTTGGGATCGATCTGCTGCATCACCTGCTTGAGTCGGTCGGAACGCATCACGTCCGAGTTGCGGACCATGGAATCCACGGCTTCCCGCACCAGCTCCCAGGGATCCCGCTGGGTCGAGGGCTTTTCGGCCTCCTTGGTCAGGCCGGCGAGGTCGCTGTAGGAGTAGTACTCGTCGCAGTTCTGGATCAGCAGATCGCTGGCCGACTCTCGGATCCCCACCCCGATCACGTATTTCCCGTACTCCTTCAGCTTGATCACCATCGAGCTGAAATCGCTGTCCCCCGAGAGCAGGATGAAGGTTCCGATCTCGGGACGGGTGAAGACCAGCTCCATCGCGTCGATCGCCAGTCGAATGTCGGTAGCGTTCTTCTTGTTGGTGCCGAAGGCCGGCGCGAAGATCAGGTCGATCGAGGATTCCGAGAGCGGGACGATGTACTGGGGGTAGCGCCGCCAGTCCGCATAGGCCCGCTGGACGCTCACTTTCCCCTTGATGATGTCGCTGTTGAGGAGGTTCTTCAGTTCCTTCGTGAGGTCCGACCGGATACCGAGGGTGACATTGTCGAAATCGATCAGCAGGGCGGCATTGGGGGCGTGCACGGGCACGTCACCCGCGCGCGGCAAACGCAAGGGAGGTTTGATCACTGGGGCCAGGGCTCCGAACCCTCCTTCGGGAGAGCTCTTGTCATGTTAGGCGAACCGGAGCCGCCGGAGCCGGAGCCGTCCGGGCCGAGCCTCACACGGGAAGCCCGACCGGAGGGTCCAGCGCCTGGCAAGTCTCCTTGGGTCGTGCGCTGAATCTACCGTCGCTACGGGGCGCCGAGCAACGCCTCGACCACCCGCTCCGCGGCATGGCCGTCCCACCCCTCCGGCCGGGAGGGGCGATACCCCCCGTCCCGGAGCCGGGCCAGGACCTCGTCGACGGAGCGCCCGATGGCCTCGCGGGTCGAAGCAATGAGGCGGTTGGTCCCCTCGGACACCGTCACCGGCCGCTCGGTGTTGGGGCGGGCGGTGAGACAGGGAATCCCCAAGACCGTCGTCTCCTCCTGCAGCCCACCGGAATCGGTGAGTACGAGAGCCGAGCGCTCCACCAGCGAAAGGGACTCCAGATAGCTGAGCGGCTCCAGCAACGTCACCCGCCTGGCCAGGGGCTCGAGCGCGAATTCCGCCAGCCGTCGGCGGGTCCTCGGGTGGATCGGAAACAACACCGGCATCCTGCCGGCCAGATCGTCGAGGCCGTGAAGCAGCTCGGTGAGCGTGGCGGGGTCGTCGACGTTGGAGGGGCGATGCAGGGTGACGAACGCGTACGGTTTCCCCGAGACCCCGTGGGACTCGGGCGCCCGCAGCGCTAGGGCCCGATCCCGCAGATGCAGCAGCGTGTCCACCATCACGTTCCCCACGAACCGGACCCGGGAATCGGGGATCCCCTCGGCCCGGAGATGGCGGTCGGCGTCCCGGCTGGGGGTGAGACAGAGATCGGCCAGCTGATCGGTCAGGACCCGGTTGAACTCTTCCGGCATGGTCCGATCGTGGCTCCGGAGCCCCGCTTCGACGTGGGCGACCCGCACTCCCCGCTTGGCCGCGACCAGGGCGCAGGCCACCGTCGAGTTGACGTCGCCATAGACCACCACCCACGACGGCGCCATCCGCTCCAGCACCGGCTCGAACTCGATCATGATCCGACCGGTTTGCACCGCGTGTGAGGCAGATCCCACTTCGAGATTGACGTCCGGGCTGGGGAGATCCAGGTCCTGGAAGAAGCTGTCGCTCATGGAGGCGTCGTAGTGCTGCCCGGTATGCACCAGGCACTGGGAGACCCCTCTGGCCGTGCCGGCACGAAGCACGGGCGCGACCTTCATGAAGTTGGGTCTGGCACCTACGACGTGAAGCAGTCGGGTCATTGGCCGCCGTGACAGTCCCCGGCCTGTGGGCTAGAGCTGAGTGGCCAGCGGAAGGTCAAGCTCGAAATAGAAGCGGGTGCCCGTCTCGGGCGCCGTCTCGACCAGCAGGGTCGAGTGCATCGCTTCCACCAGTTTGCGGCAGATGGAGAGCCCGAGGCCCGCGCCTGAGAAGGCGTATTCCCCCTCTTTGTGCCTCCGACGGAAGGGCTCGAACAGCGTGAGCATGGCCTGCGGGGGAATCCCCCGCCCGGTATCGCGCACCGAGAACTCCACCGTCGTGGCCGAAATCTCCCGACACGCCACTTCGACGTAGCCCTCGTCGGTGAACTTGAGTGCGTTGGTCGTGAGGTTGAGGAGGACGCGGCTCAGCGCGACCGGATGCCCGACCCGGAAGTCGGACTCGGGTGACGCCAGTCGCACCGCCAGCCCCTTTTCTTCTGCGATCGGCTGGACGATGTCTCGCACCGACTCGACGATATCCCGGATCGAGAAGGGAATCGGGTCGAGGTCCACCAGCCGATCACCGCCCCGGGCCAGTTCGATCACGTCGCTGGCCAGCGCGCTCAGCCCAAAGGCGGCACTGTAGATCAGACCGAGCTGACGCTCCTGGACCTGGTTGATCGTCCCGCTGCGGCCTCGCTGGAGCGTCTCCGCCAGGAAGAGGATGGAAGTGAGGGGGGAGCGAAGGTCGTGCGCGACCTCCACCACCAACTCCATTCCGTCGGGTCCGGAGAGTCGGTCGGCGAAATGCTGAGCCCAATCGGGCTCCACCTCCTGGTGGACCCGCTCGATCGCCACCAGGAGCCGCAGCAGCTGGGCGGGCTCCGGGGGGGCGGGCAGTTCACGGAATCGATCGAGGAGCGAACGGCGGATCAGCTCGAGCAGCCGCCGAGTCAGGACGGACCTGGGCAAGGTGGGGAGGTCGCCTCCCGCCACCGCCTGCTGAAGCGCCTCGTGAAGCAGGGTCAGGTTGGTGCGGACCTCCTCCTGGAGAGGAGCGTCCCCGGCCAACTGGTGCCACCCGGAATCCACCCGGGCCACGGCATCCTGGAGGGCCTCCCAAACCCACGACGGCCCATCAGGCGTCGAGACGCCTGGGGGGCGAAGTGGTGTGGGGCGAGAAGGAAGCGCCGAACCGCCGGGCACAGAAGCGGGGGCGGGGGCGGCGCGGGGGCCGGCCGGCTCCGACGGCGACCAGCTCAGGCGGTCGCCGCTCAAGCCGGGGGCTCCGCGGCCTCGTCTCGATGGAAGTTGTGCTTGTCCATCAATCGATAGAGCGTGGTCCGATCGATGTTAGCAAGCCGGGCCGCCTTGGACATGTTGCCGCCGGCCCGTCCCACCAGACGGCCGAGGTATTCCTTTTCGAACTGGGCAACGAGGCGATCCTTGGCCGGATGAAACGCCTCATCCAGCAATCCTGAAGGAAGGGTCCCTTCGCCCGACCAGTCGGTGGTGTCGTCGTAGATCGGGATGTCGTTGGGCTGAATGACCTGATCGGGCTCGGACAAGACCGCCACGTGCTCGATCACGTTCTGGAGCTCGCGCACATTGCCGCGCCAGGGCCGGGAGCGGAGGAAGCCGATGCTGGCCTCGCTCAGACGCGGAGCGCGATCGCCCATCTGCCGGTGGCGCTGCCAGTAGAAGGTCAGGAAATGGTTGGCCAGGAGCGGAATGTCCTCCGGACGCTTGCGCAGGGGCGGCAGCTTGATCGGGACGACGCGGAGCCGGTAGAACAGGTCGCCCCGCAACGCGCCCGCGTTGACCGCTTCCTGGGGATCGCGATTGGTGGCGGAGATAAAGCGTACGTCCACCACCGCATCCTGCTGCTCGCTGCCGACCCGGCGGACCACGCCGTCCTGAATGACCCGAAGGAGCTTGGCCTGAAGCGCCTGGGACATCTCGGTCAGCTCGTCGAGGAAGAGCGTGCTGCCGTTGGCGGTCTCGAGGAGGCCCGGCTTCTCCCGGTCGGCCCCGGTGAAAGCGCCTTTCCGGTGGCCGAACATCTCGGACTCCAGCAGGGGCTCCGGCAGGGCGGCACAGTTGATCGGCACCATGGCCCGGCTGGAACGCCGGCTGTGCTGATGGATGAACTGGGCGATCACTTCCTTCCCCGTCCCGCTCTCCCCACTGATGAACACCGAGGCGTCGGTGGCCGCGACTTTTCGGGCCAGCTCCACCGCCTGGCGGAACAGCGGCGAGATCCCGATCAGGGCGATCTTGTCGCTGTGCCCGTTCTGCTTCATCAACTGGAGCCGGAGGTCCCGGGTCTCGCGCGCCACCATGACCGCGTGAGAGGCGCGGCCGATCAGGACCTGGAGGTGGGTAGCGGAGAACGGTTTGGGCAGATAGTCCCAGGCCCCCGCACGCAGCGCCTCGATGCTGCTGGTCACGCTCGGGTTCCCGGTCATCACGACGACGATGGTATCGCGGTGGTGCCCCAGAGCGGCCCGGAGGATTTCGATCCCGGACGTCTGGGACATATAGAGATCGACGAGGATGATGTCGAACTTGCGGCGCTTGACCGTCTCAATCGCCTCTTCACCCCGGCCGACCAGCGTGACGTTGTAGCCGTCCATCTGGAGTACGCTGGCGCAACTTTCCCGCAGGGTGCGCTCGTCGTCTACCACCAGAATGCGGATACTGGCTTTGACGTCGGCGGGAATAGAGAACGGGTCGCGGTTCCCGGTCTCTTCCTGTGGGTCTTCCGAGCGGCGAGCGGTGTTCGCGATCGACGATCCCATGGCCCCCCCTCGGCTACCCAACCAGGGCGGCCGTGGTTTGTTTAGATGAATACAGTGCTGTGACTGCGCCTCGTTGCCCGGTTGACCAGCATCTTTGATACCACAGCCTATGGCGTGGCTTAAGCACTTCCCCTTCCAAAGGCCACATGAAGGGGTGGCGAATATACAGCTTGTGTTGCGCCCATGCAACACTAAGGGCCGCAGGAGGGGCTCGCAACTGCCATGCAGGAGTGCAGAAACGCCCTATATTCGTGGGGCCGTAAGACGGTATCGGGCTTGCGTGATACCCGGGTCCATGGCTTTCGCACAACGACCCGCCACGCACCGAGTTGACCCCGAGGCACCCCAGGCATGGCCGGAAATCTGACGAACCCC
>DATIWD010000118.1:0-4169 GCA_035519565.1 Gemmatimonadales bacterium
TCCTCGATGGCGACCGTGGTGCGCGACCATTTCGCCACCTTCGGCCTCATAGAAGGACGGGACATTCTTCTCGGGAACAGTCCCAACCGGGTGATGCCCGGCCGTCTGGTCGAGCGGGTGGCGGCCTCCGACAAGATCGTCGCGGGACTGCATCCGGACACCCCCCGGCTGATCCGGGAGCTGTATGGGCGGATCGTGACCCGCGGAACCCTGCATCCGACCAACAGCATGACCGCGGAGGTCGTCAAGACGCTCGAGAACGCCTATCGCGACGTCCGTATCGCGTTCGCGACCGAGATCGTACGGTACTGTGACGAGCACGATATCGATTTCTACCAGGTTCGTGATAAAGTGAACGCACGCCTGGCCCAGAGCGACGCGGCCTCCAGGGACCCCAATGCGGTCCCCAGCGGAGGCATCCTGGTTCCGATGGTCGGCGTCGGCGGCCACTGTCTGCCCAAGGACGGGATCCTGCTCTGGTGGCGGCGGATCGAGAGCGGCGCCGACACCAGCACCAGCCTGATCCTCGAGTCCCGGCGGATCAACGATGCCTCGCCCGCCGAGACGATCCGGATGGCCGAGCGGGCCTTCGGCTCCCTCGACGGCAAGCGGGTCGCCCTGCTGGGAGCCGCGTACCGGTTCAACTCCGAGGACACCCGGAATTCTCCGACCCTGTCCCTGGCCCGCCTGCTGCTGGCCAAGGGCTGCACGGTCCGGATCCACGATCCCTACGTCTATCCAACCGACCAGAATCTCAGGCGCTTCGATCTGCAGTCGCACTTCACGCAAGACCTCGCCGAGGCGCTGAAGGACGCGGAGTACCTGTTCGTGTGCACGGGGCACAAGGTCTATGCGGACGACCTGACCGGGATCCGGCAGCTGGCGCCGCGCCTCAAGGGCGTGGTGGACGGGGCCAACGTGTTCCGGCACTCCGATTTCTCGAACGGCGCTCCCGGGTACACCGGGATCGGGCGGGGCCGCCGGGCGCCGGACGAGGCGTTCCTCGACTTCGTCCATCGCGGGTTCCGGGCGGTGGAGACCGGGCTGGCGAACGAAGTCGAGGCGCTGGTGGACTTCCTGAATTCGACCTACGCCGATAGCGACTTCAACCGGGTCCGGTTCACCGAGGTGCAGCGGATCGCGGGGACCTGTGTCACCGGTTGCGCAATCGTCGATGCGGGTCCGGTCGAGCCGGCCCCGAGCTATCACGGTTTCGTTCCAAGATTGGCAAGGCTGGCTTCTCACGACTGAAGGTTGCTGTGGTTACTCCGAGAGGTGTCGGCTCGGTTGGCTGCCCCTCGTGTGGGCGATACGACCTGAGCCTGCTGTTTACGAAGCACGATTTCCCGATCCTCGAGTGCCGGACGTGCGAGCTTCAGTTCGCGCCCGCCGAGCATACCGAGGAGAGTCTGCGTGCCCTCTACTCCGAGGGCTACTTCGTCAACTCCGCCACCGGCTACCTGCACTACGTCCACGATGAGGACGCCCATCGCCGGCAGGCCCGGCGATACCTCGCGCGCCTGAGCCGGTCGGGGATCCGGCCCGGGCGATTGCTCGACGTGGGATGCGCGGCCGGCTATTTCGCGGATGAGGCCCGCCAGGCCGGCTGGGACGTCGTGGGGTGCGACATCAGCGAATACGCGACCCGCCACGCCGAGCGGATCGGCATTCGGGTGATCCGGGGCGATTTCGTGAATGCGGACTTCGGCGGGGAGGAATTCGACCTCATCACCCTGTTCAATGTCCTCGAGCACCTGCCCTCGCCCAGACCGGTCGCGTCCAAGCTCTACCGCCTGCTCAAGCCGGGTGGGCTCCTGGTCATAGAGACCTGGGATCGCAATGCGCTGGTCGCGCGCGTGTTGGGCCGGTGGTGGCATCAGTACACGCCGCCCTACGTGCTGAGCTACTTTAATCGTGTTTCGCTCCGCCGCCTGTTCGACCGAGAACATTGGAAGGTCCGGTCCTATCGGGCCGCGGCCAAGTGGATCACGCTGCGGCGGGGGCTGTCGATCCTGGGCGGTCTGACGGGAACCGGCCTTGTGGCCGAGCTGTTCGGCTGGGTCGGCGGGACCCGAGTCGGGGGCGTCGAGCTGCCCTACTTCCTGGGAGATCTCATCTTCTCCCTCTTCGAACGCCTCTAGGAAACCGGCCCGTGACACCTCCGAGGATACATCTGGTCGAGGTGGGTCCCCGCGACGGGCTCCAGAGCGAGGAGCGGGTGGTACCGACCGCCGTGAAGGTTGCCTTCGTGGATGCTCTCTCCGCGGCGGGCTTCGAAGAGATCGAGGTCAGCTCGTTCGTCTCGCCGCGCTGGGTCCCGCAGCTGGCGGACGCCCTCGAGGTGTTCGGAGCAATCCAGCGTCGCGCCGGAACGCTGTACAGTGCTCTGGTGCCCAACGAGCAAGGGCTCGAGCGGGCGCTGGCCGCACGGGTCGACAAGGTCGCGGTCTTCACGGCGGCCAGCGAGACGTTCAGCCGACGCAATACCAACGCGACGATCGTCGAGTCGCTGGCCCGACTGGCCCCGGTGGTACGGCGATCGCCGACTCCGGTTCGCGGATACGTCTCCACCGCGTTTCACTGCCCCTACGAAGGACCCATCGCGCCGGAGCGCGTCGTCGAGGTGGCGGGCCGCCTGATCGAGCTCGGGTGCGCCGAGCTGTCGATCGGAGACACCATCGGCCGGGCCACTCCCTCCGAGGTCCGGGCGTTGCTGGAACCACTCTTGCAACGCGCAGCGGTGGAACGAGTCGCCATGCACTTCCACGACACCTTCGGGCTGGCGCTGGAAAACGTGAAAGCGGCCGCGGCGCTGGGGATCACGCGGTTCGACGGAAGTGCCGGAGGGATCGGCGGCTGCCCGTACGCGCCGGGCGCGCCAGGGAACATCGCGACCCAGGCCCTGATCGCCGCGTTCCCCGGTCGCACCGGGGTGGACCTGGAGCAGGTCGATCGGGCGGCCGCCGTGGTCCGCCCCTACCTGGGCCGCAAGCCTTCGCCGGTGGAGAGCCATGAACAAGGTCTATCCTGACGCCGCCTCCGCGGTCGCCGACCTGCAGGATGGCGCGACCGTGCTGGTGGGCGGATTCGGTCTCTGCGGGATTCCCGAAGAGTGCATCCTCGCGGTGCGCGACCTGGGCCGGCGTAACCTCACCATCGTGAGCAACAACGCCGGCACCACCGATCACGGGCTGGTGCACCTGCTCAAGAACCGGCAGGTCAAGAAGATGATGAGCAGCTACGTGGGGGAGAACGCGATCTTCGAGCAGCAAATGCTTTCGGGAGAGCTGGACGTCGAGCTGATCCCGCAAGGCACCCTGGCCGAGCGGGTGCGGGCCGGCGGCGCGGGCATCCCGGCCTTCTTCACCGCCACCGGCGTGGGCACCGTGGTGGCCAAGGGCAAGGAGGTCCGGGAGTTCGAGGACCGATCCTACGTCATGGAGCGGGGGATCACCGGAGACTTCGCCCTGGTCAAGGCGCACCGCGGCGACACCCAGGGGAACCTGGTCTTTCGGAAGACGGCCAGGAACTTCAACCCGCTCATGGCCATGGCAGGACGCATCACGGTGGCCGAGGTGGAGCACCTGGTGCAGCCGGGAGAGCTGAACCCCGACGAGATTCACACGCCGGAGATCTTCGTGCAACGGATCTTCCAATGCAGCACCTCCAACAAGTACATCGAACGCCGCACGGTGAGGAAACGCTGAGATGGACCACCGCGAGGTCATCGTCCGGCGCGCCGCGCAGGAGCTCAAGACCCTGAGTCCGATAACCGGGTACTACGTGAACCTGGGGATCGGGATGCCCACGTTGATCGCCAACTACGTCCCCGAGGGCGTACCGGTCGTGCTGCATTCCGAGAACGGCATGCTGGGGGTCGGCCCCTACCCGTTCGAAGGGGAGGAGGACCCGGACCTGATCAACGCCGGTAAGGAGACCGTGAGCGAAGTGCCGGGCACCTCTTTCTTCGACAGTGCCACCTCGTTCGCGATGATCCGCGGTAGCCACGTCGCCCTCAGCATCCTCGGCGCGCTGCAGGTTTCGGCCCGCGGGGACCTGGCCAACTGGATGGTCCCGGGCAAAATGGTCAAGGGGATGGGAGGCGCCATGGACCTGGTGGCCGGCGCCAAGCGGGTCATCGTCATCATGGAGCACTGCGCCAAGGACGG
>DATIWD010000119.1:0-2999 GCA_035519565.1 Gemmatimonadales bacterium
TGGCGGAAGGGACTGCCGGCGGAGGCCGCCTCTGAGCTGCAACGGGCCATCGACCTGCGTCCGGGCGAGGCGGCTCCTCACTATTACCTGGGGGAGGCGCTCCACCAGGCTGGCGATATCGGGGGCGCCAAGGCTGCCCTCGAGCGCGCGATCGCGCTCGACGAAAGTGATGCGCGGCCCTTTCAGCTGCTGGGCCGGATTCTGGATCGTCTCAAACGCCCGGAGGAGGCTCGCGCCATGTACGAGCGCGCGCGGGCCGCGCGGCGGCCGTGATTCGCGTCCTGGTGGATGACCTGGCCTTCCTCCCGGTGGACGCGGTCCTCCGCCCGGCCAACGACACGCTCGACCCCACCACGCCCGCCATCTCCCGGCTCGACCACCAGGCGGGCTCCGAGTTCGCCCGGCAGCGGCAGGTGCTGAGTCCACTGGACGTGGGGGCGGCGGTCGTCACCGGCGCCGGTGCCCTGCCCGCCCAGTTCGTGGTTCACCTGGTGATTCAGAGCCAGGAGCGCTCCGTGGGTCGGGAGACGGTACGCCGGGCGCTCACCTCCGCCTGGCAACGCGCCGCCGACTGGAAACTCGACCGGGTGGCCACCCCCCTGATCGGCGCCGGGGCCGGAGGGCTCACTATCGAAGAAGCGGCCGAGCTGCTGGCCGAGACGTTCCGGCAACGGTTGGGAGCCCCCTGGCCGTCGGACCTGAGCATCGTGGTCGAGCGACCCGAGGACCAGCAGGTGGTCGAGGCGGTGCTGGGGAGGGCCGGCACCTGAACCGTCGTGCCGTGGCCACCACCATCCTGATCGCGTGGGTGGTCAGTCTGCTCTGGATGATTCAGCGGTCCTACTTCCCCTCCAAGGTCCAGGAGTCCACCGACTGGCCGGTGCCGCCCGGGGCGGCCTACTTCGCCATCACCCTGGGCGACGCCCAGGTCGGATTCTCCTCGACCAACGTGGACACGCTCCCGGAAGGGATCGGGGTCCAGCAGATCATCCGGATCGACCTGCCGCGGCCCTCCGGCAAGGGCGGCCCCGTGCGCAGACTGGTCATCCGCACGGAGGCGTTGCTGACCCGAAGCCTGCGCCTGCGGACTTGGCATACCGCCCTGCTCGATGGAGACGAGCAGGCGACGACGGTGGGCCGTGTCGAAGGCGATACGGCGCTGATCGTCGTGAACCAGTGGGCCACTGGCACCGACACGCTGCGGACCCGGCTCTCTCAGCCGATTCTCCTGCCCGTCGCGGTTCCTTTCGCCGTGGTCCAACGCCGCCCGCTGCGTCCCGGGCAGTCCCACCACGCCCTGGTGCTGGATCCGATCGGGCTGGAGCTGACGCAGGTAGAAATCCGGCTCGCCGCCGAGTCGCTCTTCGCCATCCCCGACAGTGCGGTGTTCGACTCGGCGCAACGCCAATGGGTCCCGGCTCGCAGCGACACGGTCCGGGCCTGGCGATTGGAGACCGTGGAGCACGGTCTCCCGGTGAGCCGCTGGATCGATGCCCAGGGGCTGGTGGTCCGAACCACGACCCCGTTCGGCCTCGGCTTCCAGCGCTCCGCCTTTGAGCTGGTGACCCTGAACTACCGCAACCGTCGCCCGAGTCTGGTAGCGGGCGCGTGGCCGGCCGGGATCGGGGCAGAGCTCCAGGGACCGGCACCGGGGGTGGCACCAGGTGGATCGCTCCAGATCCAGCTGCAACGGCAGGGTGCAATAGTCCCCCTGGTCGGGGCACCGGCGCTGGACGGCGGCGGGCAGCGGGTGAATACCGACACGCTCTCGATTTCGAGGGTGCTGCCCAGCGGGTCCATCCCGTTGCAGGACTCTCTGATCGGCCCCTCCTACCTGGGTGATTCCCCCCTCCTCCAGCTCCACGAGGCCCGGCTTCAGGCGTTGGCCCAATCATTGAAGGGGAACGACGGGCCCGTCACCGCCGGCCGGATCGGCGACTGGATGAATCGCTCGGTGGCCCTGGGTCGTTCGGGGCCGGCCCGACCGGGGGCCCTCGCCACCTCGATGCGGCGAGAGGGGGACGCGGCGTCCCGGGCGCTGCTCTACCTGAGTCTGGCTCGGGCCGACGGAATCCCGGCTCGACTGGCCTCGGGACTGGTGCGCGGCTCCGATGGGTTCCACCTGGACAGCTGGCCCGAGGTCTGGCTGGGCGACTGGGTGCCCGTGGATCTCCAGGCCGGGCGACTGCCGGCCGACCCGAACCGCATCCGCCTGGTCATCGGCGGCGCCGGTCGCAGTCACGAATTGGTGCCCCTCATCGGGGCTGTTACCGTTCAGATACTTTCGCCAACGCCGTCACCGTGAGCGCATCGAACAACTCCGTTCCCATGATCCGGCTGGTGAACCTGACCAAGCGTTACGGGTCGTTCACCGCGGTCGATCGCGTCAACCTGGAAATCGCCCGGGGTGAGTTGTTCGGATTCCTGGGTCCGAACGGCGCCGGCAAGACCACCACGCTCCGGATCATCGCGGGCATCCTCAAGCCGACCGAGGGCACCGCGGAGATCGCCGGGGACGACGTGCAGCGCAAGCCGATGGAGGCCAAGGCCCGGCTGGGATTCATTCCCGATCGCCCCTATGTCTACGAGAAGCTGACCGGCGGGGAATTCCTGCGGTTCGTGGCCGCGCTGTACGGGCAGGAGGGCGCCGCCATCGAGCGGCGGATGGACGAGCTGCTGGATCTGTTCGAGCTGACCGAATGGAAGGACGACCTGGTAGAGACCTACAGCCACGGCATGCGGCAGAAGCTCATCATCTCGAGCGCGCTGCTCCACCGGCCCGAAGTGATCGTGGTGGACGAGCCGCTGGTCGGCCTCGACCCCAAGGGAGCGCGGTTCCTGAAGGAGCTGTTCCGGGCCTTCGTCAACAAGGGCGGAACGGTCCTGATGAGCACCCACACGCTCGAGGTGGCGGAGGCGATGTGCGACCGGATCGCGATCATCCAGAACGGGAAGATCGTGGCGGCCGGGACCATGGCCGAGCTGCAGCAGCAGAGCAA
>DATIWD010000120.1:0-22472 GCA_035519565.1 Gemmatimonadales bacterium
GGGAATCTCATAGGCCCGGGCATAGGCTCGGGTGAATCGCTCCACCATCGAAGGCGGAGCTTCCACGTTGTTGGCCTGGGCCAACTGCTGGAGCAGGTCGGCCCGGACCTGACGGTCGGCGTCGCGGGTCCCCTCCTTCACTAGGTCCTCGCGAATCGCCGCCCGGAGCGCCTCCAGATTCTCGAATTCACCTACCTCGCGCGCAAAAGCTTCGTCCAGCGGCGGCAGCTCCTTGCGCTTGACCTCCTGGAGGGTGACGCGCACTTGCCGCGCGGTCCCGCGCTTCGCTTCGTCCGGGTGATCGTCCGGGTACTTCACCTCGGCGTCGGCGGTCTCCCCGGGAAGGAGGGTCATCACCTTTTCTTCCAGCGCGGGGACTGCGTGACCCTCGCCCAGCACGATCACGTAGGGCTGTGGCTTCCCGACTTCTCCATTCTCGATCGTCGAGAGCTCCAGTCGAACCAGCTGGCCGGGCGCCGGCCGCTCCCCCTCGATGGGAAGCCAATTGGCCTTCTGCTCCTGCAAGGCGCGCAGCCGCTCCTCGACGTTCTCATCCCGAATGGCCGGGACCGTGCGCTGGAGCTTGAACCCGCCGATCCGGTTGAGCGTGAGGTCAGGCCGCACGTCCACGTGAAGCTCGAACTCGAGGGGGCCGCCGGCTTCGAATTTCAGATTGTGAATGTGAGGCTCGGCGACCGGCTTGAGGCCTTCGCTGGTCTTGGCGGCCTCCCAGGATTCCCGGATCAGTTCTTCCAGGACGCTCTGGCGTATGGCGTCCTCGAAGCGCTTGCGCACGATGGCCGCGGGCGCCTTGCCGGCCCGGAAGCCGGGCAGCCGCGCCCGCTCCCCGAAGTACCGCACGGCACGGTCTTCCGCCTGGCGGACCCGGTCGGGCGGAACCGTGACCTGGAGCGAGGCGGAGGCCGAATCGGCGCGCTTCTTCTGGATCTGAATCTCGGACATGCGGGAATGTACTCCGTCCGCGTCCCGAGGGTCAAATGAGATACTTCGAGCCGCGCCGCGCGGGAAGGAGCCTCGTATTCGGGGAGCGTGGGCGACGCAAGTGTATTGCGGGAACCGTGTTATTCAGTGCGGCCGGAGGGACTCGAACCCCCACCCCTCGCGGGACCAGGTCCTAAGCCTGGCGCGTCTGCCATTCCGCCACGGCCGCGTCGGTCAAGAATAATGGTGCGGCGGGATCCGAGCCGGGGCTACGGGCTGCCCGTCTGGTCGCCGGTGAGCTCGAGCCAGCGGCCCTCATGGCAATAGCGGATGGTCGTGCCCTTCCCCTCAAAGATGTCGTCGATCCCCTGGTGGTCGAGCGGCGGCGGCTCGGTACCGCCGAATCGCTTGTACATCTTCATGATGTAGTCGGCGGTCGCCAGCTCGATTTTCCGCGAGAACACGACCTTCCCTCCGGTGCCGCGCTGGAGGAAGCTGCGGTCCTCCTGCACTTCCATCTCGTCCGGGCAGGACGCCGGGCCGCCCCAGACGATCACGATGGTCGAGGCGCGGGCGCGGGAGCAGAGCACGGCCCAGTCGGTGCGCCCCTTCTTCTCGAAGCTGCCCCGGACCACGTTCACGGGGGTGGTGTCGCTGGAGGGTTGCGGGACGGTGCAGCGCTTGGCCTCGAGTGCTGCCACGACGTTGGCGGGAAGTTTGTGGAAGGCAGCCGGTGTCAGGCGCCGGATGTCCTGGTCCGCTCGGCTCCAGTCGTCCTGGGCCCGGGCCGGTGAGGCGGAGAGGAGGCCTCCCGTCAGCCACAGAGCCGTTATCGCCGTGAGTCTCATGCGGGCTCCTTCCAACATGACAACGACCGGGTGAAACGGCGATGGAAGGAACGTGCCATCGGGATAGGCTATCTCCGAAAAGCCGACGGGAGGACAGGAATCGAACCCCGTCCTCCCGTAGAACCCTGCTGTGGATCAGGGTTTGGCTTAGTGGGTATCTACCAGTTTGATCCGCTCGATCCGCTTGGCTCCCGCTCGATACACCCTGAGCGAGACAATCGTGCCGGCGCCCGCATCCTTGAGCGCGCTGCGGAGGTCAGTCTCGGTCTTGACCGGCTTGTTTTCGACCGAAAGAATCACGTCCGGCGGAACCCCTCGGGTACCATCGCTCAGCACCTCCCAGGCGGGACCATCGGGTTGCACCTCGGTCACCAGCACGCCGCGTACGTTGGGATCGAGATCCATCTCCTGAGCGATCTCGGGAGTCAGCGCCTGGACCGAGACGCCCAGGGGCGCCATCGCTGAGCCGGCGTCGGAGGCGTTGTCGCCATTGCCGCTATCGTCGTTCTTGGCCAGTTGCTGCTCGACCTTGAGCTCGGTCAGGCGGACGTTGAAGGTCTTTCTGGTGCCGCCTTTCCGCGCGACCTCGATCTTGACCACATCGCCCGGCTTCCGGAATCCGATTTCCTGCTGCAGCTGACCGGTGTAGCTCACCTGCTTGCCGTCCACCGAGATGATGATGTCGCCCGGCTCGAGACCAGCGGCCTTGGCGGGAGAATCATCCGGGAAGTCTTCGACCTTGACTCCGCGAATGTCCGGGAGACCCACATAGGCCGCGTCCGTCGCCGTTGCGTCCCGGATGGTGATGCCCAAGGCCGCGCGCTGCACCTTGCCGGTGGCGATCAACTGGGTCATGACGTTCCGAGCCAGATTGATCGGAATCGCAAAGCCGTAGCCGACGTTGAACCCGGTTTCGCTGGCGATCGCCGAATTGATGCCGATCACCTCGCCCCGGACGTTGACCAGCGGCCCACCGGAGTTGCCGGGATTGATGGCGGCGTCGGTCTGAATGAAGTCCTGGATGGCGCCCTGGCTCCGAGCCAGCCCGCTCAACGGACGGCCCTTGGCGCTGATGATGCCGGAGGTCACCGTGAAGGTGAGCGCCTCGCCCAGGGGGTTCCCGACCGCCAGCACCCACTCACCCACGCGGGAGATATCGCTGTTGCCCAGCACCGCGGCGGTCAGGCCCTTGGCGTCGATCTTGAGGACCGCCACGTCGGTGTTGGCGTCGGTGCCGACGACCTTGGCCACGAACTCATGCCGGTCGAGCAGGCGAACGGTCACCTGGTCGGCGCCCTCCACCACGTGGTTGTTGGTGAGGATGTATCCATCGGGAGAAACGATGAACCCCGATCCGCTGCCCTGTTCCACCTCTGGGCCCTGGCGGTGCGGGAAGAATTGATCGAAGCCGGGCGGCGTCCGGCGACGGGTCTTGTCAGGCTGCTCGGTGTGCTTGGACCGAACGTAGACCACACTGGGCTTCACCCGCTCGGCCACCGAGGCGAAGGCGTCGCTCAGGTCGACCAGAGTCTTGGTCGCCGCGGCCGGCGCCGCCGGCGCTGCGGGGGCGGCTACTTCGGTGATGTGGGCTGCCCGGTCTTGCGCGGCAGACCCCTGCGGCAGGTTCAGGACGCCGGCAAACAGGAGACCCAGTGCGAAGGCCAGGGTCACCAGGCCTCCGAACTTCAGCCAGTTCGCGGTACGGGAGGACATGCTGTCGAGATCCTATCTCTAGCGTGAGTTTTAGGCCGGACGCCCGTCCGGCCGCTCCTACAATTTATACCAGTCGACGTATTAACGATGCCGGGATTACCGGTTTCGTCGCGCAACATGGAGCGATTTTCGTTCCATTACTACGTGACCGGGCCCCAAAACGGATGAGCCTCTCCCAGGGCGATGCTAAGTGAAAGGCCGGAGGGCAATTGCCCCCCGGCCTTCGGTCGTGCAACCAGTCTTTACTTCTTGCTGTCGTCCACGATTTCGTAGTCGGCTTCGACCACGTCTTCCTTGGCCTTGGACGCTTCCCCGGCCGCCTGGGCCGAGGGTTCTCCAGCGCCGGCCGTGGACTGAGCCGACTGGTAGAGCGAGGCGCCGGCCGCTGAGTAGGCCGAGTTGAGCTCGTCCAGGGCCCGCTTGATGCCATCGGCGTCACCGGTTCGCAGGGCCTGCTTCCCGCCCTCGACCGCCGCATCCAGCCGTGACTTGAGGTCCCCGGAGAGCCGGTCCACCCATTCCTTGCTGTCCTTCTCGACCTTGTAAACCAGGCCATCGAGCTGATTCCGCTGCTCGATCTGTTCCCGGCGGTCCTTGTCCTCGCTGGCATGCGCCTCGGCGGCCTTGACCATCTTGTCGATCTCGGACTCGCTCAAGCCGCTGGACGCTTCGATCCGGATCTTCTGTTCCTTACCGGTCGCCTTGTCCTTGGCGGACACGTGCAGGATGCCGTTGGCGTCGATATCGAAGGTGACTTCGACCTGCGGCATGCCGCGCGGAGCGGGCGGAATCCCCGTGAGCTGGAACTTGCCGATCGTCCGGTTGTCGATCGCCATCTGGCGCTCACCCTGGAGGACGTGGATTTCCACGGTGGTCTGGTTGTCCTCGGCGGTCGAGAACACCTCCGACTTCTTGGTCGGAATGGTGGTGTTCCGCGGGATCAGCACCGTGGTCACCCCGCCCAGTGTCTCGATCCCCAGTGAGAGCGGGGTCACGTCGAGCAGGAGGACATCCTTCACCTCGCCGCCCAGCACGCCGCCCTGAATCGCGGCCCCGATGGCCACGACCTCGTCGGGATTGACCGACTTGTTGGGGTCCTTGCCGAAGTACTCGCGGACGATCTGCTGAATCTTGGGAATCCGGGTGGAGCCGCCGACCAGGATCACCTCGTCGATCGCCTTGGGGTCGAGGCCCGCATCCTTGAGCGCCTGCTTCATCGGCGGAATGGTCCGCTGAATGAGGTCCTCCACCAGCTGCTCGAACTTCGCCCGCGTGAGCGAGTAGTTCAGGTGCTTGGGGCCCGACTGATCTGCCGTGATGAAGGGCAGGTTGATGTCGGTCTGCTGGGTAGTCGACAGCTCCATCTTGGCCTTCTCCGCGCCTTCCTTGAGGCGCTGAAGGGCCATGGCGTCCTTGGAGAGGTCGATCCCCTGGTCCTTCTTGAACTCGGTCACCAACCAGTCGATCACCCGCTGGTCGAAGTCGTCACCGCCCAGGTGCGTGTCGCCGTTGGTGCTCTTGACCTCGAAGACCCCTTCGGCCAGCTCCAGAACGGAGATGTCGTAGGTCCCGCCGCCCAGGTCGAAGACCGCCACCTTCTCTTCCTTCTTCTTGTCGAGACCGTAGGCCAGCGCCGACGCGGTAGGCTCGTTGATGATCCGGACCACGTCGAGTCCGGCAATCTTGCCGGCGTCCTTGGTGGCCTGGCGCTGAGCGTCGTTGAAATACGCCGGTACGGTGATGACCGCCTTTTCCACCTTGAATCCCAGGTAGTCCTCGGCGGTCTGCTTCATCTTCTGCAGGATCATGGCCGAGATCTCGGGCGGCGTGTACTTCTTGCCCGCGATCTCGACCGCGGCCAGACCACCGGGCCCTGTATCAACCTTGTAAGGGACGCGCCGGACTTCTTCGGCGACTTCGTTCATCCGGCGTCCCATGAAGCGCTTGATCGAGAAGACAGTCTGCTTGGGGTTGGTGACAGCCTGGCGCTTGGCCACCTGGCCCACCAGCCGCTCGCCATCCTTGGTAAAGGCGACCACCGACGGCGTGGTCCGACCGCCTTCGGAGTTGGGAATGACGATCGGGTCGCCGCCCTCCATGACGGCCACCACGGAGTTGGTGGTCCCCAGATCGATTCCGATGATTTTCGAGGCCATGGCCCCTCCCGCTGATGATTGCTGGCGCGACCCAGCGCGCCGGGGAAATCGAGCCTGGGCGATGCTGATCGCCACCCGCTCGTTTGATGATTCGATTCAACCGCTGGAGGGCAAGCGATATACCTGGATTTTCTGCCTTTTTGGCAGGGAGTTGGCAGGCCTAGGAGCTTGTGATTACCGGGCTTGGCGGGGTCGGGGCCGGCGGCCTGCCCCTAACGAGGGCCAGGGGGCGGGGCGCTCACGAACGGAGGGGACTACTGGCCCTGGGCCTTTTGCCGCGCCTTCAGGTCCTCGAACCAGTTCTGGACCAGGATCAGCTCCGACTCGGCCACTGATACACCCTCGCGGACGAAGACGAACCGGCGATCGTCGGGGCTTACGGCATAGGAGGGCATGTAGCCGTTGACCACATCGGAGACGACGGAGAAGAGCACCTTCTGCTCGCCGACGACGAAGGATGGGCTGACTTTGATCTCGGCCGCGACCATTTGATTTCGGCCGCTGATGTAGAACAGCTCGTGTCCGCTATTGGCCCACACCGGCTCCAGGCCGCCCGCGGTGGACACCTGCCACTTGGCCTTCGCGGCGTCGGGGAAGGGGCGGACGTAGACCTCGTTGGATCCCGACTCGTTGGAGGCGTAGGCCATCCAACGGCCGTCCGGCGAGATGGCCGGTGTGGCCTCGCGGGCCGGGGTATTGGCGAGTGGGACCAGGGTGGTGTCGCCGATGCGAAGCCCAAAGATGTCGCCGCTTCCCTCCTGATCGAACACCCGGCGAAGAATGACCCACTTGCCGTCCCGCGATTCGAGCAGCTGGCCGAAGCGGGCGCTCGTGTTGAGCAGGACCTTGGGCGATCCGGTCCCGTCGGCGCGGGCGATCATGGGCGTGCCCGAGTTGGCGGTACCGGTTCCCGCCAGGCAGAGCACCGATTGACCGTCGGCCGACCAGGCGGGGCGCACGTGGACGCTGTCCCCGAAGGTGATGCGTGAGAACGGACCGGTGGGAAGCTGCTTAACCCAGATGTCTTCCTTGTGATCCCGCTCCAGGCCCACCGCCAGGGCCTTCCCATTGGGTGAGAGGGCGATGCTGTTGATGGTGCCCTGCGGCTGCCAGCTCGAGTCTGCCGGCATCTCTCTCCCATCCCGCTCGATCCAAACCACCCTGCGATTGCCGGTGAACCCACCGGCCAGATAGACCAGGGTCCCCGTGGCCGAAAGGGCCAGATCCACCTGGAAGCCACCGGCTGTGACTGGAATGCCTTCGGCGATGGCCATCGGGGGGCCGGTCAACGCGAGCTTGTCGGGGTCGAACGGTGTGGCGATGAGCTTCCCATCGGCGGTTACCACGATCAGGTGACCGGAGGCCGCGTAGCGGGCGAACACACCGCGGGTGAGCACTTTGGGCTGTCCCTTCGGCAGCTTCATGCCCATGATATCGAACTCGTTGGCGCCCTGGCCCTGGCGACGGAGTCGGAAGAGCAGTCCCCTGGCTCCCGGCAATACCACCGGCCATTCGGCGCCGGTTTCCTTCTCCGACATCTTGAACACCGTCTCGAGCTCTCCGCCGGTCGATCGAATGCGACTGACCCCCGAGTCGGTCTCGACGTAGATGTACCCGTCGGCCCCCCAGTCCGCCGCGGTGGCATTGGCCTTGTCGCTGAGAGTGAGAGGTGGCCCACCGCCTAGCGCGACGATCCTGAGGGAGGTCCCGCCCACGAGGAATCCCACCTGACGTCCATCGGGGGAGAAGAACGGGCTCACCCCACCCTCGGTTCCCGAGATCGCCGTCGAGTGGAGTTGATCGTGCTCCCGAACCCAGAGCCGGGTACTCCCGGTGCCCGGGCCGACATAGACCATGCGCTTGCCGTCGGGCGAGATGGCCAGGCGGCCTCCGGCTCCGGTCTGGATCGGCTGCAGCCCCTCGCTGGGCCGGAGCAGCAAGCTGAAGCGATTCACCGTCGGTTTGGGAGTGGGCCGGAACCAGCCCCAGGCGGCAACCACCGCCAGGACGGCCGCCGCTCCACCCAGGATCAGCGTGGCGCGAGAGCTGGCCGCCCGAGCCGCGGTTGCCGGCGGTAGCGCGGCTCCGGTTTGAGCCAGCGCGAAGGCCGGATCGCTCAAGGCCTTGGCGAAGGCTTCCGCGCTCCCGAAACGGTCGGCCGGGAGCTTGGCGAGGGCTTGATGGACGGCCGCATCGACCTGCGCCGGCACGGTGGGCCGGCGCGAACGGACCCGCTCCGGCTCCTTGGTCACCACCGCGGCGATCACCGCCTGGATGGTGGGGCCCGTGTGAGGCGGTTCGCCCACCAGCATCTCGTAGAGCAGGCATCCCACCGAGTAGACATCGCTCCGGGCGTCGAGGGTCCGGTCACCGGTAGCCTGCTCGGGGCTCATGTAACCGGGTGTGCCGAGCGACAGCCCGGTCTCGGTCATGCGGTGTCCGCCGGCCTGACTCACGGCGAGCGCGATCCCGAAATCGGCCACCAGGGCCCGCCCATCGTGGAGCAGTACGTTTTCCGGCTTGATGTCCCGGTGGATCACCCCGTGGCGGTGGGCGTAGTCGAGGGCGGAGGCGACTTCGCTGGTAATCCGCACGGCGTCCGGGATGGGGAGCTGCTTCTCCCGGTTGAGTCGGTCGCGGAGGCTCTCGCCCTCGACGAAGGGCATCACATAGAAGAGAAAGGTGTCGGCTTTGCCCGAGTCGAAGAGCGGCAGGATGTGCGGGTGCTGGAGCGCAGCGGTGGTCTTGATCTCTGCCAGGAACCGTTCGGCTCCGATCACGGCGGCCAACTCGGGGCGGAGCACCTTCACCGCGACTCGGCGGTCGTGGCGGAGATCCTGGGCGAGGTAGACCGTGGCCATGCCGCCTTGTCCCAGCTCGCGCTCGAGGCGATAGCGGTCGGCGAGGGCCGCCGCCAGACGATTGTACGCGTCGGTCACCAATTCACCTGTCGCGGTTGATGGAGTTGTTGAAGGAGCAGAAAGATACTCCAGGACATCCCTGGCGACGTCCCCCCGTCTTCACTCGGCTCCCTCCAGCATCCAGATGTCTCCCCCCTTGGCCACCGCCCGATCGAACAGCACCCAGCGGCCGTCCGGTGACCAGACCGGGTAGTCGATTCGGGCATCCGGCTCCGGGAACTCGAACACCTGGTATGGTGCGCCGCCGCGCAGCGGTGAGACCCAGAGGGCCTTGTGTCCCTTCACGTCCATGATGAGCGCCTGGTTGGGCGAGAACGACATGTGGGCTCCGCCCACGATATCGGGCATCTCCTGGGCGTCGCCGCCGTCCACAGGTATCCGATAGCTCCTTGGCCCTGCCCGGACGATCAGGAACTTCCCATCCGCGGTCCACCGCATGAAGTGGCCGGTGATGCCGAGCGAGGTCAGGCGGTGCTGCCCGGAGCCGTCGGCGTTCATGATCCAGGCGTCGTTCCGCCCGTCTCGATCGGACATGTAGGCGACGCTGAGCCCATCGGGCGAGTAGAACGGGTTGGTTTCGATGCTGGGATCGGTCGTGAGCTGATGCAGCGCCCCGTCCGCGACGCCGACGGTCCAGATATCGACGTTTCCCGAGCGCCCCGAGAAGAACGCCAGGGTTTGCCCGTTGGGAGACCAGTTGGGCTGGTAGTCGCCGCCGGGGCCATTGGTCAAGCGGCGTTCACCCCCGCCCTCGAGGGTGTGAATCCAGAGGCTCATGTCGCCGTCACGGTCCGAGTTGAACGCGATCGACTTGCCGTCCGGCGACCAGGCTCCCCGGCTGTCTTCGCGGGTGGTGGTGACCAGGGACCCGGGGGCGCCGGTCGGCCGACCGTTGGCGGGGTCCACCGGCAGTCTCCAGATGTCGGAGTTGATGGCCAGGACCGAGAAGGCCATCCGCTTCCCGTCAGGAGAGACCGACAGATCCAGATCGTTGCCAGCGCCGGTGGTGAGCTGTTCCGGCGGACCGGTGGGAACACCGGCTGTCGTGACCGGAACGCGCCAGGCGTTGAGGCCGCCGCCTCGAGGTGAGGAGAAGTAGATGAACTTGCCGGTCGGGGACCAGGCGGGGTTCACGTCCACCACGTTGTCGTGGGTGACCCAGGCAACCGTCTTGGTCGCGATGTCCTCCACCACCAGGTCGGAGAAGGTCTTCTCGATCCGGCGGAAGACGATGCGTTTCCCGTCCGGCGACCAGGTGGGAGAGGTGTGGACTACCGCCTCCGAGCTATCGGTGGTCAGCTGTTGCGGGTTGTGGCCGGCCGCGTCCGTGATCCAGATGCGCCGCGGTCCGGCCCAGGACGCCTCGATCGCGAGCTGCGACCCGTCCGGGGCGTAGGCCGGGCTATAGGCGTTGGCAATCAGCTTCTGTTCCTGGCCATTCGAGAGGTCAATGGCCCAAACGTCGCCGCCCTCGTTGTACCAGCCGAGCACGTCCCCCGGCTCCAGCCGGGCGCCGGGCGCGGATCGGACAAAGGCGATGTGCTGGCCGTCGGGCGACCAGGCCGGCTCGATATCGTCGGTGGTGCCGGTCGTGAGTTGGCGCTCTTCGCCGGACGCGAGCGTGAGTAAGACCAGCTTCCGATGTGCGCCGAGCTCGCGCGTGAACACCAGTTGTTTCCCGTCCGGCGACCAGGCCGGCCACTCCTCTACTTCTTCCCGGGTGGTCACCTGGGCGAGGTGTCGGGTCAGCGTGGAAGGGGCCGCCTTCGAGGCAGACCCCGTGGTCGGGCGACCGGGTGGACGGCGGATCAGCAGGACGATGACGGCGCCTGCGAGGAATGCCAGCGCCACCAGGAGCGCCGCTGAGACCCCACGCCGGGTTGGCGGGGCTTCTTTACGACCTCCCTCGGCGAGCGCCTGGGCGAATTGGGCGGCGGTGGCGTAGCGATCCGCGGGCGATCGAGTCAAGGCCTTATTGATGGCCGCTTCGAGTGGTGGCGGCACCGTGTCCCGGAGGGTCGAGACCCGGGGCGTCGGCCCGGTCATCCGCTTGGCCATGATGGCCTGGGGGGAGTATCCGGTGAAGGGGGGCTCGCCCGCGAGCATCTCGTAGAGCACACAGCCCAGTGCAAAGATGTCGGTCCGGCCATCGAGGTTGGATTCCCCGCTGGCCTGCTCCGGGCTCATGTACTCCGGCGTCCCAACGGCGTCACCCACCTGGGTGAGGGCACCGCTGGCACCCCGCCGCCGGTCTTCGGCTCCCCCGGCCACCGCCTTGGCGATGCCGAAGTCGGCAACCAGGGCGTGCCCCCCTGAAAACAGGATGTTCTCGGGTTTGATATCCCGATGCACAACGCCGCGCTCGTGAGCGTAGGCCAAGGCACCGGCGACCTCGGTGGCGATCCGGGAGGCTTCCTCGATGGGGAGCTGGCGCTCCCGCTGCAGGCGTTGGCGGAGGGACTCGCCCTCCACGTACGGCATGACGTAATACAGCAGCCGGTCGGGTGGATCGCCGACCTGCCCGCTGTCGTAGAGCGGCAGAATGTGGGGATGCTGCAAGCCCGCCGCGATTTCGATTTCCCGGAGGAAGCGATCGGGGCCCAGCGAGGCCGCCAGCTCGGGGCGCAACAGCTTGACGGCCACTCGACGGGAGTGCTTGAGGTCCTCCGCCAGATACACGGTGGCCATGCCGCCCTGGCCCAATTCGCGTTCGATTCGGTACCGGCCGGCCAGGGCCGCCGCCAGGCGCTCGACGGGAGAACTCACGCGGTGCAAGATGCTGCCCGTGGGATAGTGCCGCCAGACCGCTCGCGCCTCCAGCACGGATGCCGCATCTTCCTGCGCATGCCTGAAGCGATCTCCCAATCCAGGATCCTCGGTCCCTGGGCGCTCGACCCCAAGGCCGCCGCCGATCCACTCGACGCGCTGGTCCATCTCTCCAACCTGATCGGCCGGGAGCCGCGCCTGGTACAGCCGGGCGGCGGCAACACCTCGATCAAGGTCACGCTTCCCCAGGAGGGCGCGGAGGTCGAGGCGTTGCTGGTCAAGGGAAGCGGAACCGATCTGCGCACGATCGGGCGAGACGGATTCTCCCGACTTTCGTTAGCCCGCCTCGGCGCGCTTCGCGCCACCGATGCGATGAGCGATGCGGAGATGATGCAGTTCATGGCGAGCTGCATGCTGGGTGAGGGCCCGACCCCCAGCGTGGAGACCCCCCTGCATTCGCTGCTGCCGCACCGCGTGATCGTCCACACCCACGACGTCGCGGTGATGAGCCTGACCAACGTCCCTGACGCCACGGCGGAGCGGATCATCGGCGAGCTGTTCCAGGGCGCCATCGTGTATGTGCCCTACACCCGGCCCGGGTTCCCCCTGGCCCATGCCGTGAGCGCCATGGTGGATCGCATTCCTGCCAACGCCCTCGGCCTGGCGCTGGCCCATCACGGGTTGGTGCTCTGGGGGAACGATGTGAGGGAGTGTCACGCTCGACTGCGGCAGGTGGTAGGCAAGATCGAGGAATACCTCGCGGCCTGTCGCCGAGGACGAAGCGCCGCACGATCGCCGCGACCGGAGCCTGCCTCGGCCGAGGAACGCGGGCGGCTGGCAGAGACCGTGATGCCTGCTCTGCGTGGCGCCCTGGGCCAGACGGAGCGAGTCATACTGCATGTCGACCAGAGCGATGAGGTGGTGGATCACCTTGCCCGGGAGCGAGAGCAGGAGCTGACCCGACGGGGCATGGCTACGCCCGAGCACTTGCTCCGGGCCGGGCGCCTCCCGATCTGGCTCAATCTGGATCCTCGCCTCCCAGCCGATCAGACGATCGCCATCGTGCGGGCGCGGGTCGAGGAGGCGCACGCGGAGTACATCGCCTATCATGCGCGCCACGCGGCTCGCGGGGAGAACCCGCTCTCCGACTGGGCCAAGGTGGTCCTGGTGCCCGGACTCGGCATCATCACCGCCTCGGCCGACAAGCGCGGAGCGACGACGGCCAATCTCTGCTATCGCGCGGTGCTGGAAGCCATCGCGGGGGCGGAGGCGGTGGACCGTTTCGAATTCATTCCCGAAGCCGATGTGTTCGAGTTCGAGCACTGGCCGCTGGAACGGCGGAAGATCGACGAGCAAATCGCTCGCGAGCGAGCAAGCAAGCTCCTGCCGCGGCAGGTCGCGCTGGTGATCGGCGGCGGGAGCGGGATCGGGAAGGCCGCCGTGCGCCGATTCGCAGAGGAGGGAGCGCACGTTGCGGCCGCCGACCTGGACGTGGGGGCGGTCGAAGCGGTGACCAGCGAGCTTTCGGGCGAATTCCCCGGGCGGCTCATCGGCATCGGCGTTGATGTGAGAGACGACGCCAGCCTCGATGCCCTGTTTCAAAAGGTAGTGCTCGAGTTCGGCGGTCTGGATGCCTTGTTCTACACCGCGGGGCTGCCTCCGCGGTTCGCGGCGATTACCGAGATCACCCGCGACGATCTCCAGCGCCAGCTGGAGGTGCACTATCTGGGAGCGGTCGCGGCGATCGCGCGGGCGGCGCAGGTGATGCAGCGCCAGGGACTGGGCGGATCGATCACCGCCTCGGTGTCCAAGGCGGCGATCGTCCCGGGCCGTGAGGCGGTTGCCTACGGGGGAAGCAAGGCGGCGCTCTTGCAGGCCCTGCGCGTGGCGGCGGTCGAACTCGGAGGAGACGGGATCCGGGTCAATGCCATCAACGCCGACCAGGTCGAGACGCCGCTCTTTCTCCAGTTCGTGCGGGAGCGGGCCGCCAGTCGGGGCGTTTCGGTCGAGGAGCAGCTGGAGGTCTATCGCCGGCGGAACCTGCTGGATGCGAGCCTGATTCCGGCAGAGGCGGTGGCGGATCTGGCGGTGCTTCTGGCCAGCCAGCGCTTCCGCTACACCACGGGAGACATTCTTACGGTGGATGGGGGACTGCCGGAGGCGTTCCCGCGATAGGGCCTACTTGGTCCCTCGCTGCCGAACTTCGTCCTGCCAATTCTGGACGACGATGATCTGGGACAGTTGTCCCTGGTGCACCATCACGAAGCCCTTGCCGTCCGGAGCGACGTCGTAGTTGGCGTGGGGCGAGGCGCCCTCGTAGGGCTCGACATCGAAGAGTGGCGTCCGGGAGAGGACGCGGAATTCCGGACTGATTTGCAGCGCCGCCGCGATGAGCGATGTCCCCTGTGCCGTCACCCCTCGGTAGAACAGCTCCCTCCCGTCGCGAGACCAGGCCGGCTCGCTCCCGCCGCTCTGGGAGATGATGTACTTGCCCCCGACCCCGCGGAACCCGCGCACATACACCTCGGGTTGCCCTGACTCGTCGGACTGGTAGGCCAGCCATCGCCCGTCGGGCGAGAGGGCCGGCCACGCCTCGTTGAACGCCGAATTCATCAACGGCTGCAACGAGCGAGTGCCGGTGAGAGAGAGGGTGTCCAGGTCGAAGTCGCCCTTTTCTCCGGTTGCCACGACTACCATCGTCTTTCCGTCGCGGGTAATGGTGCCGGCCGTCAGGTTGCTCTGGCCGACCAGCACCGAGTCGGAGCCTCCGCTGCCATCCACGTTTCGCTCGAAGATCCCGATGTTGCCGTTGGAAGTGTGGAGGTAGGCGATTCGCCGGCCCTCCGGAGTCCAGATCGGATCATGGCCAGTGTTGTCGAAGGTGAGGCGAGTCAGCGCGCGCTGCCGGAGGTCGAGCAGCCACACGTCCCGGCTCCCCTGCTGACTGAAGTCCATGGCGACCTGGCGTCCGTCCGGGGAGAACCGGGGGCTGTGGAACCGGCGCTTGATGTCCGCCAGCGCTTGCCACCGACCGGTCCGGTCTACCAGTGCGAGGTCGAAAGGAATCTCGGGGACGTAGGCCAGAGAGCCGTGGTGAGAAACGGTGAACTGGGCAGACCCGCCCACCGGCACCCGCACCCCCTGGGCGATGGTGACGGCGGACCCGGTCAGCTCTTGTCGCTTCGTATCGAAGGGAGCGGCGAGGAGATTGCCGTCAGGCTGGACCCAGACCAGGCAGTTGGCGTCGTACTCGACTCCGGCGACGCCATCGAGCAGCATCTTGCGTTTCCCGGACGCGAGATCAATGGCCAAGGCTCGCAGGGAGTTGCTTCCCCCGCTCTGGCCGAGCGCGAGGACGGCGTGCCCGCCGGGAAATACGTCCACTGGAAGGATGGAGGTCTCTCCCGCCTTGGCGTCCGGTGAGGCAATCCGGGTGAGGGAGCCATCGCCATTGAGGCGATTGAGCGATCCGTCGCTTCCGGTCACCAGAAAGGTTTCGTTGTCGAGCCACGTAGCGGCCTGGAGGTTCTCGCTGTTCGCCTGAACGATCTGGGACGCGCCGCCGGAGACGGGCGCCTTCTTCAATACCCCCCCCTGACCAGTAAAGAACGCGATCCAGCGCCCGTCCGGGGAGAGGAATGGAGTCAGGCCGCCATCGGTGCCGGAAATGGGTGTGGCGGCGAGATCGGCCAACCGTCGGAGAAAGAGTTGCGGCCCTCGCGGGGTGAGGCCCACGTAGACCAGCGCGCTTCCATCGGGAGCCAGTGCGATCGTCCCGACGGGGGCCCCGCTCAGGGATTGATCGCTGGCGGTATTGATCGAGAACCGCAGAACCGACCCGGCGGGACCCGACGACCCGATCCATCGTCCGCCTGCTACCCCAACCAGCAGGCCGAGAAGGGCCGCGACCGCGAGGGAAGCGGCTGGCCCCAGGGATCTGGCGGGTGAGGGGGGCGTCCCGGCAATCGAAGTCGAGATTCGTGGCGCCATTCCCGGACTGGTGAGCGCTTCCGCGAACGCCGCCGCGCTGGTAAACCGATCCGCCGGCAGCTTGGACAGGGCCTTGATCACGGCGGCGTTGACATGGGGCGGGACCGTTTTCCGCTGCAGACTGATCGAGCGTGGCTCTTCGGTGACCACTCTCGCCACCACCGCTTGCGCTGTGGGACCGGTGAAGGGCGGCTCTCCCACCAGCATTTCGTAGGTCACGCACCCGAGGGCGTAGACGTCGCTCTTGGCGGTGATCTCCCGCTCGCCCATCGCCTGTTCCGGGCTCATATAGTGAGGAGTCCCCAGGCTCATCCCGGTCTCGGTCATCCGGCTGCCGCCCGCGGCGCTCACCGCCAGGGCGATGCCGAAGTCGGCCACCAGCGCCTGGCCGTCGTGAAGCAGGATGTTCTCGGGTTTGATGTCCCGGTGGATCACTCCATGGCGATGGGCATAATCCAACGCGCTGGCCGACTCCGCCGCGATGCGGACCGCGTCTTCGACCGGGAGCTGCTTTTCCCGGCTGAGGCGGTCGCGCAGGCTCTCTCCTTCCACGAACGGCATCACGTAGAACAGGAAGTGCTGGGGCCCATCGCCGCCGTCATGGCCCACGGCGACCTGTCCCGAGTCGAAGAGCGGCAGAATGTGCGGGTGCTGGAGTGCCGCGGTGGTCTTGATCTCCGCCAGGAACCGTTCGGCGCCAATTACTGCGGCCAATTCCGGCCGCAACACCTTCACGGCCACGCGCCGGTCGTGGCGGAGGTCGAAGGCCAGATAAACCGTGGCCATGCCGCCCTGGCCCAGCTCGCGCTCGAGCCGGTAGCGATCGCTCAAGGCCGTGGCGAGACGGGTGGTGGCACGATCCAGGGTCATGATATCCAGTCTTGCGGGCGCGCAGGGTGGGCCACAGTCTCCCTGGAGCACTGGGAGAGAGAGACGCTAATATGCGGTCTGATCCGCCCGGTGTCACGTAAGCCGAGGAGTATATTAGGGCATGTTCCCCATCAAAGACGAAAACCCCACGATCCTGACTCCGGTGGTCACTCTCGGGATCATCGTGGTCAACGTCGTGGTCTGGCTCCTGGTACAGCAGATGGGGACCGAGCCGGGCCTGTCTCAATCGGTCTGCCAGCTGGGCCTCATCCCCGGCGAGTTTCTGCATCGACTGCCGGAGGGGACGCAGGTCCCGATGGGTCCGGATGTCACCTGCGAGCTCAGCGGTGGGGCCACATGGTACACGCCCCTCACCTCGATGTTCATGCACGGCGGCTGGTTGCACCTGATCGGGAACATGTGGTTCCTGTGGGTGTTCGGGAACAACATCGAAGACTCGATGGGGCACTTCCGGTTCCTGATCTTCTACCTGTTGTGCGGACTGCTGGCGGCCGGGACCCAGGTGGCGGTCCAGCCGTCCTCGGCGATCCCGATGGTGGGCGCTTCGGGCGCGATCAGTGCCGTGATGGGGGCCTACATCGTGCTCTATCCCCGGGTGAAGGTCCACATGCTGATTTTCCTGGGGATCTTCGTGACCACGGTACAAGTTCCCGCGGTCTGGATGCTCGGCTACTGGTTCTTGCTCCAGATCGTCGGCGGTATTCCCGCGCTTGCCTCGGAGAGCGGGGGCGTGGCCTTCTGGGCTCACGCCGGCGGCTTCATCGCCGGGGCGATTCTCATCTTTCTCTTCAAAGACCGCGAGTTGTTGGCCCAACGGCAGCGGGCCCTCAGCTACGGCTGAGCCGATGTCCTTCCCACCCTGGCTCCCCGCCGAGGCCGAGGACTGGCCCGGCGTGGCGCGCACTATCGACCTCACTCTCCTGACCGCGGAAGCGGGGCCGGCGCAGGTCCGCCGCCTCTGCGGACAGGCCCTGATGCTGGGGACCGCGGCCGTCTGCGTGAACGGGGCGCACGTGGCAACCGCGGCTCGGCAGCTTCACGGGTCGCGGATTCGGGTGGCGGCAACGATCGGCTTCCCGCTGGGAGCGGCGACTTCAGCCGTTAAACGGGCCGAGGCCCGGATCGCGGTGGAGGACGGCGCCACCGAGCTCGACATGGTGATGGCGATCGGTCTGGCAAAGAGCGGGGAATGGACGGTGGTCGAAGAGGATATTGCCGGTGTGGTGGAGGCAGCGCGGGGCCACGCAGTCAAGGTGATCCTCGAGACGGCGGCACTTATCGGCGAAGAGGTGCTACGAGCCTGTCAGGCGTGTCGCATGGCGGGGGCGCGGTTCGTGAAGACCAGCACCGGGTTCCATCCGGCCGGCGGTGCCACGACGGAGGCGGTGGTACTGCTACGGGAGGCGGTGGGGTTGGGGATGGGGGTCAAGGCGAGCGGAGGCATTCGCACCTGCGAGCAGATCGTAGCGATGCTCAAGGCAGGAGCGGATCGGATCGGGACTTCGTCGGTCGAGGGGTTGAGCGGCTGTCTGGGACAGGATGCTCCCCGATTGGGAGCCCTGTTGGCTGGTCAGGCGACTTAGGGCTCGACGACCACTTCCCGGCCCAGGGCCTTGGCCAGGACATCGGCGCCCTGGGTGGCTCCCCAGCATTCGAGCGCCAGGTCCGCGCCGGCGTGACGCGGGGTGGGGTGGATCGTGACTCGGGTGGGACAGATCTCGATGACCAGTCCATCCACGATCGAGGTGTAGCCGCGATCGAGCCCCTCCGCGACCCGGAGGACCCCGCTCAAGCGGCGAACTATCTGCTGGTCGGCGGGGTCCAGGGCGCCGAACTCCTCGTGCTTCCGGCGGGGCCCGCGGCGCCGATGATAGCGGCAGACCAGGGCGACGATGGCCCGGTCGCGAGCGGAGAGGTGCAGCCGCTCGGCGTGCATGATGAGATCGTAGCTGTGGCGGTGATAGCGCCGGTAGCTCACCATCTGACCCACGTCGTGGAGCAGGGCGGCGGTCTCCAGCAGCGACCGCTCCTCGGCCTCCGCCCCGAGGTCCTCCGCCAGCTCATCGAAGATCTGCAGAGCCAGGGTGCGGACCTGCTCGATGTGCCGGCGGTCGCAGTGGCAGCGCTCGGCGAACTCGCGAGCGAGGCGCAGGGGATCGGCGGCCGCCGGGACAGCATCGGCCCCGGCCATCTCCAGCAGTAATCCCTCCCGGAGTCCGAAGGCGCTGATCTTGACCTCGCGGGCCTCGACGCGGTCCAGCAACTCGGCGGTGACCGCGAGTCCGGCGAGAATGATGTCCGCTCGCTGGGGGTTGAGGCCGGGGACCTGCTGCCGCCGCTCGGGCGACAGGGTGGCGAGCCAGTCGAGCAGGTGTTCGACCTCCGCCGCGCTTACCGAGGTGCCGTGGACCGGTTCCGCCACCGAGGCGCCGCGCCTTGCCGCCGCCATACGACCCAGGTTGGTGAAGGATCCGCCTGACCCGATGATGACCGGTGCGCTCCAATCGCGGACCGGCAGACGCCGCCGGAACTGACGGCGGAGGTAGCCCCGCAGTTCCCTGATCCGTTTGCGCTCGTTCCCGTGGTCCAGGTAGAGCTCGGTCAATCGGACGGCCCCGTAGGGCAGGGAGAGGCTGCGCTCGACCAGGCCGTCTACCGCCCCGATCAACTCCAGGCTGCCACCGCCGATATCGGCCACGAGGGTCCGGCCCCCGGCCAGCGGGAAGTGATAGGCGACGGACCGGTAGGAAAGGCTGGCCTCCGCGTCGGCGTCGATGATCTGGAGATGGATCCCCAGCTCCTCGCGCACCATCCGGGCGAAATCGGCCCCGTTGGAGGCTTCCCGGACCGCGGCCGTCGCCACGGCGGCAATCCGGCTCACGCCCCGGCGGTCACACACCTCCCGCATCCGGCGCAGGGCCTCGAGGGCCCGTTCCATGGAGGCGGGATCGAGCCGGCCGGTGCTGGCCAGGCCCATCGCCAGCCTTGGCTGCTCCTTGACCTCGTCCACGACCGTAATGCCCGAGACCGGCCCGTAATCGGCCACCAGGAGTCGGATCGAGTTCGACCCGACGTCGATGGCGGCCAGCCGCTCGCGAGACTCGTGGACGGGGACGGCGGTCACCGGGAGGGTACCTGGGTCTGGCCGGTGGGCCGGGCCTCGCCCCGGTCTTCGGCGTGGTGCTTGATCGACTTGCCCTCGACCAGGTAGACCACGTCTTCGCCGATGTTGGTCGCGTGATCCGCCACCCGCTCGAGGTTCCGGCTGACCAGGAACAGCTCCATCCCGGCGCCGATCATGTGGGGGTCTTCCATCATGTGGGTAAGGAGAATGCGAAACACCGATCGGTGCAAGAGGTCGACCTTCTGGTCCCGCATGCAGACCTCCCGCCCGGCCTCCGCGTCCCCCCGGATGAAGGCCTCCAGGGCGTCGGAAAGCATCTCGCGCGCCAGGCGGGCCATCTCCAGGATCTCGGGTTCCGGCGTGATGGGGCGGCTCAACGCCAGCCGCTCGGCCGATTGGGCGATGTTCACCGCGTGATCGCCTACCCGCTCGAGGTCGCCGGCGATCTTGAGCGCGCTGGTCAGCATCCGGAGATCGCGTGCCATCGGCTGCTGGAGTGCGAGGAGACTCACGCAGAGCTCTTCGACCTCCATTTCCATGGTGTCAATGATCCGATCGCCGGCGATCACCCGGCGCGCCTTCTCCGCGTCCCGTTCGAGCAGGGCCTCGACCGCCAATCCCAGTGCGGCCTCGGCCTCTCCCGACATGGTCAGCAGCCGGACCTTGACCTGGTTCAGCTCGTCGTGAAAGTGCCGGTGCAGGTCCTGGGTCATCCGAACCTCCCGGTGATGTACGCCTCAGTGCGTTCGTTGGACGGGGTCGTGAACATCCGTTCCGTCTCGTCGAATTCCACCAGCTCTCCCCGATCGAAGAACCCGGTGAAGTCCGACACCCGGGCCGCCTGCTGCATGTTGTGGGTGACGATCACGATGGTGTAGTCCCGCTTCAGCTCGAAGATCAGCTCCTCGATGCGCTGGGTCGCGAGGGGATCCAGCGCCGAGCAGGGCTCGTCCATCAGCAGGACCTCGGGGCGATTGCCCAGGGCCCGGGCCAGGCAGAGACGTTGCTGTTGCCCGCCCGAGAGGCCGGTGCCGGGCTCGTCGAGGCGATCCTTGACCTCGTCCCAGAGGGCGGCCTTCCGCAGGCAGTATTCGGCGAGTTCCGGCAGCTCCCGGGCGGTCGCCAGGCGATTGAGCCGGGGCCCGTAGGTCACGTTCTCGAAGATCGACTTGGGAAACGGGTTGGGCCGCTGGAACACCATGCCGATCCGCTGCCGGAGGGAGACGACGTCCACGTCCCGGCCGAAGATCGATCGGCCGTGCAAGAGAATGTCCCCGCTGTAGGCCGCGCCGGGCACCAGGTCGTGTAGCCGGTTGAGCGAGCGGAGAAAGGTCGACTTGCCGCAGCCCGAGGGGCCGATGATCGCGGTGACGGCGTTGCGCGCGATGTTGAAGTTGAGCCGGTGCAGAATGCGCGCGGCGCCATAGGCGAAGCCGAAGTCCCGCACTTCGATCGCGGGCGGCCCGTCGGGATGGGCAGGTGTCCCGGCGACCTTCCGTGCAAACGTGGCCCGGGGAAGCGGGGTGCCGACGGAGGGGGGCGGGGGAGCAGTCATGGTCGTGGTCATCCGAACCTGCCGGTGATATAGGCCTCGGTCTGTTCCTGCTGGGGCGTCGTAAACATCTGTCTGGTGGGCCCGGTCTCGACCATCCGGCCCAGGTAGAAGAAACTGGTCGAATCGGAGACCCGGGCCGCCTGCTGCATGTTGTGGGTCACGATCACTATAGTGAAGTCCTTCTTGAGCTCGAAGAGCAGCTCCTCGACCCGCTGGGTTCCTTGCGGATCCAGGGAGGCAGTGGGCTCGTCGAGCAGGACCACTTCGGGCGCCGGCGCAATGGTCCGCGCGATGCACAACCGCTGCTGCTGTCCTCCCGAGAGGGCCATGGCGCTGTCCCGCAGGCGGTCCTTGACCTCATCCCACAAGGCCGACTGGCGGAGCGAGCGTTCCACGATCTCCCGGATGTTCCCGGCCGAGCGGTGCCCGTTGACCCGGAGGCCGGCCGCCACGTTGTCGAAAATCGACATGGTGGGGAAGGGGGTGGGGCGCTGGAACACCATGCCCACCCGCCGGCGGAGCTTCATAGCGCTGACTTGCGGCGCGTAGATGTCCTCGCCGTCGAGCAGCACTTTCCCGCTGATCCAGCCGCCCTCGGAGAGCTCGTGCATCCGGTTGAGGGTGCGGAGAAAGGTCGACTTGCCGCACCCGGAGGGGCCGATCAGGGCATGCACCTGGTTGCTGGTGAATCCGAGCGAGACGTTCCGGACCGCCGTGAACTTGCCGTACACGGCGGAGAGGTTCTCGGTCCGGATCCGCGGAGTGACCTCAACCATTGAGCTCGAACCGGCGGCGGGTGGCGAGGCGGGCCACCACGCTCAGCACCAGGACCACCATGATCAGGACCAGGGCAGTGGCCCAGGCGTTCCGGTGCCACTCTTCGTAGGGGCCGGTGGCGTAGGTGAAGACGGCCAGCGGGAGCGCCGCCATCGGCTGGTTGACGTTGAAGCTCAGGTACTGGCTTCCCAGGGCCGTGAACAGCAGCGGCGCCGTCTCGCCGGCGACACGGGCCACCGCGAGCAGGCTCCCCGTCACGATCCCGGGCAGGCTGGTCCGGACGATGACCGACAGCGAGGTCCGCCATCGCGGATAACCCAGCGCCAGCGCCGCCTCGCGGAGCGAGTTGGGCACCAGCTTGATCATTTCCTCGGTGGTTCGCATGACCATGGGGACCATGAGCATCGCGAGGGCGGCGCTCCCGGCCAGGCCGGAGAAGTGTTTCTGGCGGGCCACGATCCAGGTCCAGGCGAACACGCCCACCACGATCGACGGCGTCCCGTTCATCACGTCGGCCACGAACCGGCTGATCCAGGAGACCCGATGGTGAGGGTACTCGGCGCAGAAGATCCCGGCCCCGATGCCGAGCGGGATGCCGATCAGGCTGGCCGCCCCCACGATCATCAGGGTCCCGACGATCGCATGTACCACCCCACCGCCCGTCTCGCCTGCGGGCACGGGTGGCCTGGTGAAGAAGGCCACGCTCAGGCTCCCTGCGCCCCTGACGATCAGGCTACCGAGAATGAGCAGGAGAGGGAGGATCGCGAGCACTACGCAGCCGATCATCAG
>DATIWD010000121.1:0-6941 GCA_035519565.1 Gemmatimonadales bacterium
GCGCCCGGCAGCCCGATGTCGGCCGAGGCGATCCCCAGGTCCTCCATGAGATGAAGCAGGCGGACCTTGGCCTCCATCGGCGGATCCTGAACCGAGGGAGACTGCAGCCCGTCCCGCAATGTCTCGTCGTTGAGGTCGACCCGCGCCCGAGTCCAGTCGAAAGGATCTCCGGCGCGGTTCCAATCGTGAATCAGGTCCGCTTCCCGCATGGGTGTAGTGTTGCGGGGTCGATACCCAGCGTCAAGCGCGCGGCACTCACCGCGCTTTCCCCAGAAGTTAGATTGTCGCGATGCCGCAGACTTCGCCGCTCGAGCTGGACCACGCCACCATGCAGCGGCTGGGGCGCCGGGTCGCCGATCTGGTCGCAGCGCACCTGGCCACCCTGCGCGACCGGCCGATCCGCCGAACCCTGCCGACGGAGCAGCTCGCGACACTGCTCACGAGTCCGGCCCCCAAACAGGGTCGCGATTTCGAGCAGCTGTTGGGGTACCTCGAGAACCAGGTCTTTCCCTACCACCAGAGCGAGCCGCATCCGGGGTACCTCGCCTTCGTGCAGGGATGCCCCACCTTCCCCGCGGTCATGGGCGACTGGTTAGCGACCGGGTTCAACTTCTTCGCCGGCGCCTGGGCGGTCTCCCCCGGCCCCAATGCCCTGGAGTTGCTGGTGCTGGAATGGTTCCGGCAATGGCTCGGCTGCCCGGCGGAGACCGGTGGCCTGCTCACCTCCGGCGGCTCGGCGGCCACCCTCACCGCGGTGATCGCCGCACGCCACGCCGTGGTGCAGGACGATCCCTCCCGCATAGCCCGGTTGGTGCTCTACACCTCGGAGCAAGCGCACTCCTCGGTGATCCGCGCGGGCTGGATCGCCGGTGTGGCACGTAAACAGGTGCGCCTGCTGCCGGTTGACGACCAGTGGAGACTGAAGCCCGATGCCCTCGCGACCGCGGTCGCGGAGGACCGGCGCGCCGGCCTGCTTCCGTTGATGGTGGTGGCCACCGCGGGGACCACCAACACCGGCGCGGTGGATCCCCTACCCGCCCTGGCCGCTTATTGTCGCGACGAGCGACTCTGGCTCCACGTCGACGCGGCCTACGGCGGGTTCACCGCCCTGGCTTCCAGGGGGAAACAGAGCCTCGCCGGCATCGAGCTGGCCGACAGTGTCACCCTCGACCCCCACAAGTTCCTGGCCGTCCCCTTCGAGTGCGGCTGCCTGCTGGTCCGGGAAGTACGCCGCCTGGAGGAGGCCTTTCGGATCTATCCCGAATATCTCAAGGATCACGAGCCGAAAGCCGGAGAGGTCAACTTCGCCGACCGGAGCGAGCAGCTCACCCGATACGCCCGCGCCCTCAAGGTCTGGTTGGGGGTGAGTTACTACGGGACCGAGGCGCTGGGCGCGGCCATCACGGAGGCCATCGCGCGTGCGGAGTACGCCGAGGAGATCGTGCGGAAGAGTCCGGACCTCGAAGTGATGGCCCCGGCCCGACTCGGGATCCTCTGCTTTCGGGCGCACCCTCGAGGATGGGAATCGGGAGCGCCGCTGGACGATCTCAATCGCCGGGTGATGGCGCGCGTGAACGACGGCGGTCAGTACCTGATCTCTTCGACCCGCCTCAAGGGCGCGTTCTCCCTCCGAATCTGCACACCGGGCTTCCGTACCACCCGGGCGGACATCGAGGCCGTACTTGGTCAGGTCGTCGCGGCGGCCCAGCGCGAGACCTAGCCGCCGGCCCCGATCACTCCGCGGTCACCTGGCTGTCGTGCCCCAGGGCGACCCGCCCCCTGAGCCCCCGCGCCGAGACCCGATCGCCCAGCATCGAGTCATGGAGGTGGACCCCGGCCAGCTGACAGTCACGCCCCACCAGCACGTGCTTGAGGTTGCTGTCCGCGATCCGGGTTCCCGATTCCACGGTGACGTTGGGTCCGATGGTGCTCCGTTCGATGGTCACCTTGTCCTCGATCAGGACCGGGTCGTGGATCGTGACGCCGGGGAACTCCTTCCGCCGCGCCGCCCCCTTCCGCAGCAGGATCTCGTTGGTCTCGAGCAGGGTGTCGAGCTTGCCGCAATCGTACCACCCCTGCACTTCGGCGGTGAGAATCTTCTTGCCGTGCTCGATCATCCACTGGAACGCGTCGGTGAGGTAGAACTCCCCCTTGTTGGGCGGCTGGGCCAGCGTATGATCGATCCCCTTCCAGAGGCTGGCCACGTCGCGGATGTAGTAGAGGCCGATGTTGGCCAGCTTTGAGATCGGCTCGGAAGGTTTCTCGACGATCCGGGTCATATAGCCGTCCCGGTCGGTGACCACCACCCCGAAGCGCTGATAGTCCTCCACCTCCTTGGCCCAGATGATCCCGTCCACCTGGGTGCGATTGATCAGCGTCAGGTCGGCCTCGAATACCGTGTCCACGAAGATGATCAGCACCGGTCCGGTGACATGGGGCCGGGCCAGGTTCACCGCCCCTGCCGTGCCGTCCTGCACCTTCTGTTCGATGAAGCGGCTGGGGATCGGATACCGGTTCCGGGCGTAGTCCTCGATCTGCTCCTTGAGATGGCCGGTGATGAAGATCAGCTCCCGGACGTCGAGCCCTTCCAGCCGGTCCATCACCCAGTCCATCACGGGGCGCCCCGCCACCTTGAGCAGCGGCTTGGGCACCAGGTGGGTATGCGGGCGCAGCCGTGTCCCCTTCCCGGCCAGGGGAATGATCACCTGCATCGATCAACTCCTTCCGTAGCGATCGCTGAGACGGACCAGGTCGTCCAACTCGGGAGTCGAGGCCTCCAGCACGTCGCTGTCCACCACGGCCTCGATCTGATGCACCAGCTTGGCGGGGATGTGGGCCGTCTCCCCCGGCTTGAATCGCCGCTCGATCAGCTGCTCGCCCGGACGGGTCCGCAGAATCAGCTCACCCCGGAGTACGTGCAGCGTCTCGTCCTTGACGTTGTGGTACTGCAGGCTGAGGACGTGACCCGCCTTGACGTGCAGGATCTTTCCCACGTAGCGGTCGGTCCGGGCCCAGACCAGCTCGTAGCCCCAGGGCTTCTCCACTCGATAGGGGACGTCGGGCATCACGCCTCCACCGGCCGGACGTCCAGCGAGGAAGGGATGGTGACGCAGGCGCGGACGCAGATCCCACACCCGACGCAACCCTCGACCCGAATCACCGGGTGCCCCGCTTCATCCATCACGAGGGCCTTTTCGCCGATCGGGCAGACCGTCGCGCAGACGCCGCAGGGCTTGCCGTGGAAGGTGATGCAGCGATCGGCGTCCAGCTCCAGCGCCCCCAGGCGATATCCCTCCCAGCCGTGGGCCGGCATCGTGAGCGCGCCGGTGGGACAGGCCCGGACGCAGGGCATGTCGGGGCAGACGGTACAGGGCTGCTTGTAGGGATCGATGTAGGGCGTCCCCGCCGCGAGGCCGCCTTCGGGCCGCACCTGGATGATGGCGCGGGGAGGACAGACCGGGAGACAATCCCCGCACCGGGTACAAGCCGTAAGGAACGCCATCTCGGGCAGGGCACCCGGCGGGCGGAAGTACCGCTTGGGCGCCACCCGCGACTCGGTGGACTCGAGCGTGCGTTCGATCCACTCGCCGATCGTCGTGCGGAAGAAATCGCGACGGTCCGCATCGGGGTGGGGGCGGAACATGACAGAAGTATAGGGGGAAACGGGCGCCGGGACGGAAAGGACGGCCGGCCGTCCCGGGCCCGGGAATCCGGAAGCCGCCCTCAGATCGCGAGCAGCTTCCGGCGGAGCACCTTGGTCCGGCGCAGGACCGAGCCGTCGTACACCCGGTCGCCCATGCGGACCACCACGCCACCGATCAGGGCCGGGTCGGCCTCGAAGTGGGCGATGACTTCCTTGGCCGTCATCCGTTCCAGCGCCTTGGTGATCTGGGCCTGGAGCGCGGCGTCGGCCGGCCGGGCGGTGGTGACGCCGGCCCGGATCCGGTTGAGCTTGATGTCGAGCAGCGCCTGCAGCTGCGTCGCCGTCTCCCGGAACCATGCCTGCCGCCCCCGCTTCACCATCGCATTGATGAAGAGGATGAACTCCCTGGGCGCGCCCTCGAGGCCGCCGGCCAGAATCTCGCTCTTCCTGGCCTTGGTGATCCGGGGGGACATGAGCACGGCTTCGACCTTGGGAGTGGTCTCCACCGCGCCCGCCAGGGCGTCGAGCAGCTCCTCATACGACGAGGTCTTGCCGCTCTTCTCCCCCAGAGCGTACAGGGCCTCGGCGTAGTTCCGGGCGACCGCGAGGGGCCTCAATGCTGAGACTCCAGCGAGCTCAGGTAATCCATTACCAGCTTGCGATCGTCCTCGCGGTTGAGCCGCTCACCCACCAGCTTGACCGCGGCTGCCAACGAGAGATCCACCGCCTCGCGGCGCAGATCGAGGAGGGCCCGATCGCGCTCCTCGCCGATGTCCCGGCGGGCCCGCTCCAACAGCGCCTCCTGCTCCTGCCGGGTCTTCTCCAGCGCGGTCGCGCGTTCCTTCTCGATGGTGACCTTGGCCTCGGCCAGCATCGACTGCGCCTGGGACCGGGCCTCGCCCAGCAGCTTCCTCTGCTCTTCGGCCGTGGCCTTGGCCGCCGCGTTGGCCTGTTCGGCCTCCGACAGCTGCTTGGCGATCTGCCGCTCCCGATCTTCGGTCGCCTTGAGAATCGCCGGCCAGGCGAACCGCTTGAGGACCAGGAACAGCGCGATGAAGACGATCCAGGTCCAGAAGAACAGCCCGAAATTCACTTCGAAAGGCGAGACCGGCCCTGCGTGGCCGGCGGCCTCGCCTTCCTGAAGCAGCGCCCCCAGTACGGGTAGCATCGGACTACGCGATCAACTTGAAGAGCAGAGCGAACACCAGCGCGATGATGGTGACGCCCTCGAGGAGTACCGCGAACAGCAGCGCGGCCCCCCGGATTTCCCCACTCACCTCGGGCTGGCGGGCGATGGCCTCGGCCACCTGGCCGCCGATCCGGCCCAGGCCGATCCCGGCGCCGACCACGGCGAGCCCCATCCCGATTCCGGCGCCCAGCAGCGCGTTGGCGTTCTTGGCGGCGACGGCCGCGTCACCCGCGGCCTGCAACATCGCGAGCACGTGCATGTTCAGAGTCCTTTGCGTCTCGGGGAGATCACGGGGGATCGCGCCTCCCGCCGGATCGGCCGCGTCTCCCGCGCGACGATCCTTGCGGCGGCCCGCCATCGGTCCGAAGACCAGCGGGCGTCATCCGCCACCCGGCGGATTACCGGTCCCGGGGGCCGAGGCGGGCCCGGCGGGACCAACGACGGCCTAGTGATGCTCGTGCTGCATCAGGCCGATGAAGACCGCGCTCAGGAGCGCGAAGACGTACGCCTGCAGGAACGCCACGAACAGTTCCAGCAGCATGATCGCCACCACCAGCGAGGCGGTGACCGCCCCGATGGCCCAGTTCCAGATGGCGAGCGAGCCGAAGAGAAAGATGATCCCGTACAACGACAGGATCACGAAGTGACCGGCCGTCATGTTGCCGAAGAGACGGACCGCCAGCGCCAGCGGCTTCACCAGCTTGCTCATGATCTCGATCGGCCCCATGAAGATCGACATCGCCGTGGCGCCCGGTCCCGACATGCCCGGCACCGGCGGGAAGATCGTGTGCAGGTACCCCTTGGGTCCCAGCGTGATGAACCCGGCGATCTCGATCACCAGGAAGACCAGGATCGCGAGCGCCGCGGTCACCGCCAGATTGCCCGTGGCCGAAGAGCCCCAAGGCAGGAGCCCGAGCAGATTGGCGTAGAGGACGAAGAAGAAGAGCGCCATGATGAGCGGCGCGAACCTGGCTCCCGTTTCCTTGCCGATGTTCGCGATCGCCATGTCGTTCCGGACCCAGAGCACCATCGCCTCGATCGCGTTGGCGAAGCCCGTGGGTGCCTTCTCCCCGGCGCGCTGGCGCTCGAGCGCGCGGCCCGCCAGCCACATGGTCAGCCACACCAGGGTGGCCGCGATGACGAGGAAGACCACGTGCTTGGTGGGAGACAGATTCACCGTCCACGGGCCGATGTGCGTGTCCGGCCAGCGGGGCAGATGGATGGTGCCGAACGGATACAGGTCGATCGACCACGCGTCGGCCGTGTGGTGAAGGACCATCTCGCCGATATCGGGAACCTGCTGGATCAAGGGCGTCGCAACTCCAGAAAGAGCAGGGGAACCATGACCCCGAGAAAACCCAGCCCCGTAGGCAGGGGAGGAAATCGCTCCCGATCGACCACCACCGCCACCCCGACCAGGATCACGCCGAGAAAGCGGAGCCCCATCCCGATCCCCCACCGCCCCACGAATTGCTTGAAGGGAGCCTCGCGGACCGGAGTCAGGATCCCGGACGCCGTCGCCTGAAGCCCCGTCGCCACCACTCCCATCGCGAGGCCCGGCACCAGTGCCGCCTCCCCCCACACCAGATAGAGCACGGCGGTCACGATCGCCGTAAGACCCAGACCGAGCAGAGCGGTTTTCACTGGCTGCCGCCCCGCTTCTCGCGATCTCGCTTCTCGCGAGCCTCGTCTTCCAGCAGCTCCCGATAGACGCTCAGAAAGCTCAGCGTCGCCCCCAGGAGCGTCCCCACCACCGTCCCGAACGGCGTGATATGAAGCCACCGGTCGAGCCCCACCCCGCCCAGCGTGAATAACACCACGCCGGCGGCAAACTTGAGCCCCAGCGCGAAGTACCGCTGGCCCGCCGCCAATCCTTCTTCGGGACCCTCTTCAGACCCCATAAAACGCCGGCAAACCTACCAGTTTGTGAAATTTTTCGCAAGCAATCGGGAGCCGGCCCAAAGTTGCCTCCTCGGCCTCGAACGGGCTACCCTCCAAGCTTCCAAATCGGCTACTCTCAAGGCCCTGAGAGGATTTCCCGACCATGCCCCCTGCCGCCCCTCAATCCACCGACGATGTCGCCCTGCTGGAGCAATTAGGCCGCGCCGT
>DATIWD010000122.1:0-26254 GCA_035519565.1 Gemmatimonadales bacterium
CAACCGCTCCAGTCTCAGATGCTCCTCCCGTTCCCGTTCGTCAAGGGTCCTCCGAATTCCCGCCCGTTGAGCCTCCAGCGCCGGCCCCAACCGCCGCTCCAGGGTATTCACCTGTCTCGAAGTGCGACTCAGGGCTTCCCCTAGCCTGCGGAGCAGCGCCTCCCGGTTCGCAGCATCGAGCAACAACTCGGTCAGCTCTTCGAACGCAGTGGTCGTCTGAGTGGTGACCGGGGTCGCGGTCGGGGGCGGCGTGCCTCGGGCCGCGAGCGTCCGGCGGATCGTGGGGCGCCGAAGCAGCTCCGCCACCGCGATTCCCCAGACCTGTGCCTCCCGGATCTCCACCTCGAGGTGCCGTGCCGGCCAGCCCAGGGCCCGGAGTCCGGCGTACCCCTCCTCGGTCAGGGCATTGAGCAGCGCCGGATAGGCGGTCTGCGCGCGATCGGCGATCGAGACCCTGGCGCTCGCGGCGGGCCGAGCCAGGCGGAACAGTTCCGCCACCAGCGCCTCGCGCTTCCGCCGGAGCAGCGCCGTCCCCTTGGCCACCCGCGCCAGGCGGCGCTCGAGCCCCAGCAGATTCTGACGAGTGGGCGCGGGCCCTCGACCCGGCGTCATCGCTTCTCCTCCCGCGGCCGCGCGGCCCAGGTCGCGTCCTTGATCCGGAGCAGATCGTCGCGCGGGAGCGACTCGAGCAACCCCCAGCCCGCCGCCACCGTCTCCGCCAGCGTCCTCCGCGCCGGCTGGTTGATGAATTCCCGCTCGAACCGCTCCGCGAATCCCAGCGCTCGGCGGTCGGCTTCACCCAACCCGGCCTCTCCCACGATGGCGGCCATCAGGCGCGCCTCGCGGCCCTGCGTGTAGCTGGCGTAGAGCTGGTTGGCCCACTCCCGGTGCTCCGGCACGGTGCGGCCGGGTCCGATCCCCGCGTTCATCAGGCGCGAGAGCGAGGGGAGCACGTCGATCGGGGGATTCACCCCCCGCCGATGCAGCTCCCGACTCAGCACCAGCTGCCCCTCCGTGATGTAGCCGGTAAGATCGGGGATCGGGTGGGTGATGTCGTCGTCCGGCATGGTGAGGATGGGAATCTGGGTGACCGATCCGCTGCGCCCCTCCAGAATCCCGGCCCGCTCGAGCAGCGTGGCGAGGTCGGTGTACATGTACCCGGGATAGCCGCGGCGGCCCGGGATCTCCTCTCGCGCGGTGGCGACCTCACGCAGCGTCTCGCAGTAGTTGGTGAGATCGGCCATCACCACCAGCACGTGGAGCCCCGCCTCGAAGGCGAGAAACTCCGCCTGGGCCAGTGCCACCCGCGGGGCCAGCAGCCGCTCGATGCTCGGGTCCCGCATTTCGTTGAGATAGACCACGCTCCGCTGCATCGCCCCGCTGGCCGCGAATCGGTCGAGGAAGCTCCGGGTCTCCCGGGCGGTGATCCCCATCCCGACGAAGATCACGGCGAACGGCTCGCCGCGCGGTGCCCGGGCCCGTTCCACGATCTGGGCCGCCAGCTCGAGTCCCGGGAGCCCCGCGCCGGAAAAGACCGGCAGCTTCTGCCCGCGCACGAGGGTATTAAGCCCGTCGATCGCGCTGATGCCGGTCTCGATGAAATCCGCAGGGCGGAGTCGTCTCGCCGGATTCATCGGCGCTCCACTGATCGGGACCAGCGCCTCTCCGACCGGAGCGGGGAGTCCATCGAGCGGCTGCCCGACTCCGTTCAGTGCCCGGCCCAGTAACTCGCGCCCGACCGTGACCGAGGCCACCTCGCCCGTGAGGGTGACGGCGGTACTTGCGGGCGCCAGGCCCAGGGTCTCCTCCAGCACCTGCACGACGGTGGTCGTCTCGGAGGCGTCGATCACCTGGCCTCTCCTCGGGGCGATGCCCGGCGTGGCCACCGTTACCCACTCTCCGTACGCCACCCGGTGGGTGTTCCGGAGAAAGAGCAGCGGCCCCGAGGCGCCGGACGCGCCGTGATAGGTCCGTCCCGGTCTGATCGCGACGGCGGTCATCGCGCTGCCCCTCCCAGGCCTTCGATCGCCTGGCGCGCTTCCGCCTCCCGGGCCTCGAACTCATCTGGCGCCGCATTCCGCACTCCGGCCAGCACGCGGCGAGCCGGCCCCAGCTCCAGGTGCTCGAATCGCGTGCCCCGCTCCAGTGCCGCCAGCGCTCGGCGGTGGAGTCCGAGCGCCAGACTCACCAGCCGGTAGGTCTTCCGCACCGGCGAGAAGGCGTCGTTGGGGTCGTAGGCGCTCTGGCCCAGTACCAGCTCCTGGATCAGCCGCGCCGACTCCAGCAACAGCCGGTCGGCGTCCTGCAGCGCTTCGGGCCCCACCAGCCCCGCGATGTCCTTGAGCTCCCGGCCCCGCTCCAGCAGCTCCAACGTGCTGCGCCGAAGGTCCGGCCAGTCGGCTCCCCCTTCTTTCGCGAACCAGTTCGACACCGCATCGGCCTGGAGCGAGTAACTGGTCCCCCAGTCCACTGCGGGAAACTGCCGCTGGTGCGCGAGGGCCGCGTCCAGCGCCCAGAGCGTCCCCGCGACCCGCAGCGTGGCCTGAGTGACTGGCTCCGAGAAGTCGCCGCCCGGCGGCGAGATCGCCGCCACCACGGTGAGCGCACCGATACGCTCCGGGCGTCCCATCGCGGTCACGCGCCCCGCGCGCTCGAAGAACTGACCCAGCCGTCCCGCCAGATAAGTGGGATAGCTCTCCTCGCCCGGCATCTCCGCCAGACGGCCGCTGATCTCCCGCAGTGCCTCCGCCCAGCGGGAGAGACTGTCCGCCAGGAGGGCCACGCGGTATCCCATGTCCCGGTAATACTCGGCGATGGTGATACCGAGGTAGACCGAAGCCTCACGGGCCGCGACCGGCATGTTGGAGGTGTTCACCACCATGACCGTCCGGTCCATGATCGAGCCGCCGGTGCGCGGATCCTTGAGCCCGGGGAACTCGTGCAGGACTTCCGCCATCTCGTTCCCTCGCTCCCCGCAACCGATGTAGACCACGATGTCGGCCTCGGCGTACTTGGCCAACGACTGCTCGATGACCGTCTTGCCGGTCCCGAACCCGCCCGGCACCGCCACGGTGCCGCCCTCTGCCGCCGGGAAGAGGAAGTCCAGCACCCGTTGCCCAGTCACCAGGGGCCGATCGTCGGGGAGGCGTCGGCTGACCGGGCGAGGCCGGCGTACTGGCCAGCTTTGCGCCAGGCGGAGGACGGTGCCGTCCTTGAGCCGAGCGACGGGATCTCGAATAGTGAACTCGCCGGCGGTGATGGATTCCAGGGTTCCCGAAACGCCGGGGGGCACCATGACTCGATGCTCGACACTGGTGCGCTCGGGCACCGTTCCGAGCAGATCCCCCGGCTCCACCGTCTCACCCGGCTTTGCCACCGGCCTGAAGGTCCAGCGGGTCGTGGCCTCGAGCGTCTCGGCGGAGGCGCCGGGCTGGATGAAGTTGCCGGTCTGCTCCGCGATTCGACCCAGCGGCCGGCCAACGCCGTCGAGAATCGCACCCAGCAGGCCGGGGCCTAGTTCCACAGCGAGCGCGGCGCCGGTCGGCTCCACCGGCTCGCCGGTCGCCAGCCCGGTGGTATCCTCGTAGACCTGGAGCGTGGCGGTCTCACCCTGGACCCGGATCACCTCGCCCAGGAGCCCGTGATTCCCTACCCTCGCCAGCTCATAGAGCGCGGCGCCGGGCATCGGTCGCGCTTCGGCGAGCGAGCCCGAGACCCGCGTGAGCAGTGGCCGACTCGGCGCCGTGGTGGTCATCCCAGCCTCACCCGGTAGCCGATCGCCTGACGCAGCAGTTCAGCGATGAATGCCTCGGGCCCCTCGGGCGGCGCGATCCAGGTGGGCCCAGGGAACGGCACCACCATGGGAAGCGCCCGACGCGACAGCTCGCGGCGAATGGGATCGGGGAGCGCGGCGTGGATTTCATCCTCGACCAGGATCACTCCGGAGCTGGCCTCGTCGAGCATCGTGCGCAGGCGACGAGCGCCCTCGGAGAGGGTGTCCGCCTCCACCGGCTCGAGACCGGCCAGTCGGAACCCGGCGGCTACGGCCGGCCGGCAGAGGACCCGTACCCCGTAACTCATGCGACCTCGGAGAGCCGGTCTCTTCGGAGCGCGGGCGGGAGTCCGATCGCCGTGGTCCAGAGGACCAACCGAAGTCGGAGCGCCTGAGCCCGGAGCCGGAGCAGATACCAGAGGAGTGGAGCGGGGCCGAGCGGCTCACGGCGCGCTCGAGCCTGGAGCTTGTTGAGTCGGTAGATCAAGAGGGCATTGTCCAGCTCGGCCGGCGACTCCGCCTTTCTCTGGAGCAGCCGGGCGACCTTGGCCCCGAAGCACCCGGAGAGGAGGGCGGCGGCGCGAGCCGGCTTCCCGGTCAGCGCTGCGGTCCGGAACCGTTCCAGCGGAATGCGGCGGCCACCCGGCAGGAAAGCCGCATCCGGCGGACGTTCCTGATCGCCCGACGCGAGGACCAATGCGCCCTTCAGGTTCTCGAGATCGAGAGTTTCCTCCACCCAGGCGCGGAGCTCCCGGCCCCCACGCCGGCTCCCTTCCGTCGCCCGACGAGCAAAGGTCTGGTTCAAGGCACACTCGAGCTGGTACAGATCAGGCGTCTCCCCTCCAGCCGCAGCCAGGAGCGGCGAGCCGTAGGGATGCTGCCAGACCACGAGGAGTGCGGCGATGTCCCGGGCGCGCGTCTGATGGGACAACTCCTCCAACTGGCGCTCCGGAAGCGTCGTGGTAGGAATGAGCCCCGCGAGTCGAAGCTCAGAGGCGACTCCAGCCGCGGCACCGCGGATCAGGGCGTGGAGGCTCCGGCGATCTTCGTCCTCGAACATGATACGGACCAGCGGTTCTCTGGGCCCGAGCCACCGCGCCAGCAATTGGAGGCTCCGGGCTGCCCCGCGGCGAAACGCCAGCTCGAGTGCGGTCGGCGTCGCCTCTTCCGGCTCGGCGGGAATCACATCCAAGCTGGCGCAACCTCGTGCAAGGGTGGCGAGATCGGGCGCTCCCGCCAGCTCATCCAGGTCGTCCCGCTGAACCAGATGGGTCGCGAGCCCGCGCGCCCTGGCGTTCAGGTCCTCCCAATGCGCGCTCATCACCCGGCCTCCAGCTCGCGCACCAGATCGATGGCCAGGCGCGGCCACAGCCGATCCAGCCGGGTCTCCAGCCTGGCATCGATCTCGAGCGACCCGTCGGCCGCACGAATCGCGGCCCCAGGCCCGACTCCATTGGACGCCTCGAGCCTGATGTTGGAGCGGCGGGCCACGATGGGCTTGAGCGCCGGTCCCCAAACCGGGGCGCATCGCACGACCGCGCCGGAGTCACCGAAGTACTCCAGTGCCGCACTCACTTCCATCGCGATGCCGTCCAGGAGCCGGCGATCGGGCTCGGTCTGGAGCAGCAGATCGCGCGCCCGGCGCTGAATCCGCTCCAACACCCGGGCTCGCGCGGTGAGGACTCGCCGACCGGCCTCCTGTCGGGTGGTTTCGAGGACTCGGCCAGCCTCGGACTGCAGCTCCGTCTCCCGGGTCGCCAGTTCCGCGCTACGCCGGCGCTCGAGTCGCTCCCGGCCTTCCGCCCGCAAGCGGGCCGACGACGCCTCCGCCTCCACCCGCAGCTCGGCGATGCGGGCCTCGGCATCCTGCTCGAGTGCGCGCAGCAGATCAGCCAGTGCCATGGCGAGATCAGGCCGCCGCGCCCCTGAGCATGATGATCACCGCGACCACGAAGCCCAGGATCACCATGGTCTCGGGAATCGCCAGCATGATGATGACGGTGGTGCTCAGCTCGGGCTTCTCGGCCAGGCTGGCCGCAGCCGCCGGGCCGATCCGAGACTGGGCCCACGCCGTGGCCAGCGCGGGAATGGCCACAGCGACCGCCGCGGCAAGGGAAATCCAGAGAATCGTCATACCGGCTCCTTTTGGTGAATTCGCACCCGCAGCACCGCCGGGCCGCGCGATCGGTTACGCGGTCGGCTGAGCATTCGGACTCCAGTGACTCAACGGCTGATAACGCACCCCGCCCGGGCTGTAGAAGGTTCCGAAGAACTCGACGTAGTGGAGGCGGAGCGCATGGATGGTCGGGCTGAACAGACCGAGCCCGAAGTTGACCAGGTGGAAGAGCAGCGCGAACAGCACCCCGATGATCACGCTCCCCATGGCGCCGGCCATCTGGTTGGCCACCACCGCCAGCATCACCGATGCGGTCCCCAGCGCCATGATACGCGCGTAGGAGAGGATGTGGCCGATGGTCGAAAGCAGCTCCACCGGCGCCACCAATCCTTCGATCACGATCAACACCGGGAATGCGACCAGCAGGGCGATCACGGTCGGCGTGAGCAACCGATGGGGCAGCACCTCGACCGCGGCCAGGATCGCGAACAGGATCAGCAGGATCATCACCGCCGAAAGCCCACGGCCGATGGCGAGCCGGGGATGGTCCTTGGCGCTCAGCACGCCGAGTACCAGACCGAGCAGGATGTGCACCAGCCCCAGCGAGATCGCGAGACCGAGGAAGGGGATGATCGCCTCCGCCCGGTTCATCCAGAGCGGGTGAAGGCCCAGCCAGCGCTCGCCCAGGTCGCCGAAGTACTCGCCGAACAGCACGCCGAAGACGATCGAGAAGAGGGCGCAGGCCCCGCCGACTTCCGAGACCGCCCGGAGGTTACTCCCGGGCCGGGAGCGCCAGTGGAGCAGCGCGGCCAGCCCGCCCAGCATCATGCCATAGCCGACGTCGCCCAACATCAGCCCGAAAAACATCGGGAAGAAGACCGCGACGAATGGTGTCGGATCCAGCGTCCCGTATCGGGGGAGCGGGACCATGCGGGTCAGCATCTCGAAGGGTCGGAAGAGCCGCGGATTCTGGAGTACCACGGGGGCCTCATCCGCCCGCCAGTGCTCGCGTCCCACGGTCTCTACCACCACCTCGCCCGAGAAGGCGCGGTCCAGCGTGTTGGCCAGTTTCGGCTCAGCGGTCGCCGGGAGCCATCCTTCCAGCACAAAGGCGTGAGGGGTCACCCCGGAAAGAGGGAGCGCGTCCAGCTGCAACAACCGATCGCGAAGGCTGGCTCGGGCCCGGGCCAGCTCGGATCCGTATCGGCGCCCCAGATCGCTGCGTTCCTGGCTCAGCGCCTCCAACTCCCGCGGAAGCGCCGCCTCACGCTCCTGCATCCGGGGGATCGCTTCGAGGAGAGAGGCGCCATACCCCTTGGGTACCGGAATCTCCTGAACCCGAGTCTGGGCCAGGAGTTGATCCACTCGCTGCGCCGCGGCGCCGGGAACCAGCAGCAGCAGCGCGATCTCACCGCCGGGAAGCTTCTGGGTGAACGATTCGAAGGCCTCTCCCAGCATCTCCCCCAACGCCTCCCGCAGCCGGGGCAGCGCGTCCGCCTGATCCGCCCTCAGCACCACGTGAAATGCAGTGGCGCCCGGGGCCATGCCGCGCGTACGCAGGAGATTCTCAAACGCCCGGAAGAAGCCGCCGTACCGCGCGAGCAGTGCCCGCTCCTCCTCGAGCGTAGCGGCTCGCTCGTTGAGGCTGGCTGTCTGACGCCGCACCCGGTCCGCCAGCCGAGCCCACCCGGCCAGCTCCTTGACCGATACCGGTCCGGTTGCCGGTGCCAGGGTCGTATAGGCGATATCCCTCAGGGCGCCTTCGATGTCTTCGAGAATCCGGGTCAGCTGCCGGCGACGACGAGCCTCTGATGGCGGCAGAGGGAGTGGATGCAGCCTCGGCCGCTCCGGCGGCGCGGCGAGGTGAAGCACGCCGACGTCCTGAACCACCCGGATGGTCTCGGACAGTCGGGCGCGGGGGCCCAGAATCCGGACTTTCGACATGCGGACGATCACGCCGGCACCTCCGGACGCCAGGTTTCGAGGACCCGGCGCACTACCTCACGGGCCAGGGACTCGGTGCGCTCGGGAGTAAGCGACTCGAACCGACCCGCCGCCGCCTCGGCCTCCGCCCACATGCGAGCCACCTCTCCCTTGCGCCGCGCGCTCAGCCGGGCGATCAGCTCCCGCGAGGCAGCCTCCAGTTCCGCCTGGTACTGGGCCTCGGCTTCTCCCACGGCCCGGCGTGCCGCCTCCAGCGTGGCTTCGGCCTCCGCCTGGGCAGCGGCCAACCGCTCCGCGAGCTTCGCTTCGGTCTCGATCAGGAGATCGAGTCCACCATTCTCCGCCATGAGCCCTCGCGCCTACCGGGAGTTCCCGGCGCTGTGCTTCAATGTCCCCTTCGGGAAGGCAAAACCCCGTTAAGCAATCCTGAAGGAATGTTCATTGGCGGGGGCGCTACAGCGGGGAACGTCGGAGGCGACGACGCGTGCGAAGGCGCCGCCAAGGGGGGAAATCCGTGCGATGTGACGCGAACCGCGCCCCCGGTCCTCGGAGGCGCGGTGAGAGGAGGGCTGTGGTTCCTAGGCGGCCATGCGGCCTTCGGCCGGCGATTCCGTCCCGCGGTCGCAAAGCGGAGCGAGGCGCGGCTCGGCACCGGTCCAGTAGAGGCCATTGGCCATGATGCAGAACCCGGTCAGGGCAAACCACACCATCGCCACCCCGACGAACCCTGTGAAGATCAGCCACCAGGGACTGAGCACGAGGGAAAGCACCGAAGCGATGGTCAGATTGATTCCCACGGCCATGTAGATGCGGCGTTCGAGATACCAGCGATCGGTCTGCATGAAGTAGGGCTGCCCCGGTTTCCACCCCGGACGAGCCAAGCGGGGGACGAATCCCATCCGGGTCAGCAGGTTCCCGACCACGCAGTAGCCGGTAAGGGAGACTCCAATGGAGAACCCGGCCGTCGCGATGACCAGCAGGACCCAGAGCGGCTGGACCCAGGCAGCCAGCGAGGTCGCTGCCAGGAGAACGACGCCGGCGATGAGCCAGACGGTACGCTCGACGTACCATTGGTCGGTGGGAACGATGTATACGCCTGAGCGCAGGTGCATGGCCGGGGTCCTTCCTTTTGGGGAGAAACGACGACTTAACAGATGCGGGGCAATTGATCGCCTGGCAAGGTGTCCACAATTCTGGTCCCGCCCAACCCGGTCTCCAGGATCACGAACTTGGGATGGGTGGTGACCACTCGTCCGATGATGGCGGCTCCCGCACCCAGGGGGTGTGACCGCAGCAACGCCAGGGCCCGCACGGCCAAGCGCCGAGGCAGGAGGGCCAGGAATACGCCCTCGTTGGCCACGTAAAGGGGATCGAGACCCAGCATCTCGCACCCCGCCGCGACCGGACCCGGGATCGGGATCGCGCCTTCTTCGAGCACCATGCCGACCTCCGAGGCCGCAGCGATCTCGTTGAGTGCGCTGGCCACGCCGCCCCGGGTAGGATCCCGCAGCGCGTGGACCTCGGCGCCGAACTGTTCGAGCAGCGGCTGCACCAGCGGCCACAGGGCCGCCGAATCGCTCTCGATGCTGCTCTCGAACGCCATTCCCTCGCGCGCCGCCATGATGGCCATGCCATGACGCCCGATTGGTCCGCTGACCAGAATCGCGTCCCCGGCCTGTGCCCGATCGGGCGCGGGAGCAGCGCCCGGAAGCCGGACCCCCAGTCCGGTGGTGTTGATATAGAGACCGTCCGCCTTGCCCCGCTCCACCACCTTGGTGTCCCCGGTAACGATCGGAACCGGCACCGCGCGGGCGGCCGCCGCCATCGACGCGATGATCCGGTCCAGCCGCTCGAAGGGGAGGCCCTCTTCCAGGATGTATCCGGCGGACAGGCCCACCGGGCGGGCACCCATCATGGCCAGATCATTCACGGTCCCGTGTACCGAGAGCGATCCGATATCTCCACCGGGGAACTCCAGCGGGCTCACCACGAAGCTGTCAGTCGAGATCGCGAGCTCCACGCCGGCGACGTCCATCACCGCCGCGTCGCCCAGCGCGGCCAGGACCGGGTTACCGAAGCCCGGGAGGAACCGCTCCTGAAGCAGCGCGGCGCTGAGCTTCCCGCCCGATCCGTGGCCCAACTGGACCCGGTCGGGCGCGTTGGCGGGGACCGGGCACACCAGGCCGGCGGCGAGCTTCACGCTGGTCACGTGGTGGCTCCCGCCGGCTGCGCCTTCCGGAAGCGGCCGTAGTTATAGTAAGCGGCGCAGGCGCCCTCCGAAGAAACCATCGGCGCTCCGAGCGGGTGCTCGGGGGTGCAGATGGTGCCAAAGGCGGGGCACTGCACGGGCTTCAAGACTCCGCGCAGGACATCGCCGGCGCGGCATTCGGTCGGTTCCTCCTGCTCGATCGCGCCCAGACCGAACCGGATTTCGGCGTCGAAGTCGGCATACTCCGCTCGGAGTCCCAACCCGCTGCGCGGGATCTCCCCGATCCCCCGCCACTTCCGGTCCACCAGTTGAAAGACCTGTTCGACCAGGTTCCGGGCCGGCACGGTCCCTTCACGGCGGACCGAGCGGACGTACTGGTTCTCCACCTCGTGTCTCCCTTCCTCGAGTTGGCGAACGGCAAGGTAGATCCCTTCCAGGATGTCCACCGGCTCGAAGCCCGTCACCACGATCGGCACCTTGTACTTGGCCGCGATCGGTTCGTATTCGCTCCAGCCCATGATCGTGCAGACGTGGCCGGCCGCCAGGAAGCCTTGCACCCGATTGTCGGGCGACTCCAGCAGCGCCACCATCGCTGGCGGCACCGTGACGTGGGAGACCAGCACGCTGAAGTTGCGGACCCCGAGCTCCTTGGCTCGCCACACCGCCATCGCGTTGGCGGGCGCGGTGGTCTCGAAGCCGACCGCGAAGAACACCACTTGCCGATCGGGATTCCGCTGCGCCAGCTCCAGCGCGTCGAGCGGGGAATACACCACCCGCACCTGCCCACCCCGGGCCCGGACCTGGAGCAGGTCGCACTCGCTGCCCGGGACCCGCAGCATGTCGCCGAAGGAGGTGAAGATGACGTCGGGACGCGAGGCGAGGTGCAGGGCCTTGTCGATCTGCTCCAGGGGAGTGACGCAGACCGGACAGCCGGGGCCATGGATCATCTCCACCGCGCCCTCCAGCAGCTCGTCGAGACCCTGTTTGACGATGGTGTGGGTCTGCCCGCCGCACACCTCCATCAACACCCAGCGGCGGGTGGCGGTCTCGGCGATCCGGCTGATCAGCCCGCGAGCGACCTTGGGATCGCGATACTCGCTCAGGTATTTCATGCGCTCCCCCCTGCTCCGCCGAGCTGGTTGAGACTCTGGTCGGCCACCTCTCCGATCCAGTCCAGCTCGTCCAGCCGGCTCATCTCCTTCAGGACATTGAAGGTCCGGCGCGCCTCGACTTCGTCCACGCGCGAAATGGCGAACCCGACGTGGACCACCACATAGTCCTCGGGTTTGACCTGGCCGGCCACGTACTGGAGGCAGACCTCGCGACGGACGCCACCGAAGTCCACCGTTCCCATCGCCAGTCCGGCATCGTCGTGCATCTCCACGATGCGTCCGGGAATTCCAAGACACATGGGCTCGCTACTCCTTCGAATTGAGATTCTAGGCCGCGATCACTGCCTGAAGCCGCGCCGCGGCGATGGCCGCCTGACCGTAGCTGATCGCCCCGTCGTTGGGGCCGAGCGCGCGGGGGACCAGCACCCGAAGACCCATCTCCTGAAGCCGCTCGATCATCGAGCCCAGGAGCCTGGCGTTCTGAAACACTCCGCCGCCCAGCGCCACCGTGGTGATCCCGGTCGCTTCCGCGACGCGATCGACCACTTGAGTCGCCGCCCAGGCCACGCTGGCATGGAAATCGGCGGCGAGATCGGCGACATCCTCGCCTCGCTGCCGCCGCAGACCGAGGATCCCAAGCAGGGGCAGCGGATCGATGATCCAGCTTCCCGGTGAGGTTGGATCCTCCTCGATCAAGCAGGGGCGCTCGGCCGCTACCCGGCGACCGGCCAGGGCCTCGAGCTCGATCGCGGCCTGGCCTTCGTAGTACGAGGCCCGCCGCACGCCCAGCACCGCCGCCGCCGCATCGAACAACCTCCCCATCGAAGAGGCAAGCGGGGAATTGAGGTTCGCTTCGAGCTGCCGCCGCGCCAGGTCGAGCTCCTGCGGATCCACCCCCTGGAACGCGAGCGCCAGCGACGCGCTCATCCACCGGTCCAGCGAGGCATACCCGAGCGCCGTGCGCCAGGGATACCGCACCGCCCGATCCCCGCCCGGCAACGGCGCGTAACGCAGGTGGCTCACTCGGCGATAACCCTGGAGATCGGCTACCAGCACCTCGCCGCCCCAGACGGCGCCATCGTCTCCATACCCGGTCCCGTCAAAGGCCAGCCCGATCACGGGACCGATGACCCCGTGCTCCCCCATCACCGCTGCGATATGCGCATGGTGGTGCTGCACCGCAAGGGTTTGCGAGACGCCCATCTCCCGCGCCAGACGGGTCGAGAGATAGCCCGGATGCAGGTCATGCACGATCGCTTCGGGCGCGATCCGGAACAGGTGCTGATAGGTCGCCAGCGTCGCACGCCAGTGATCGAGCGATTCGAGACTCTCGAGATCCCCGATGTGCGGGCTCAGGTAGGCCTGGTCCCCGTGCGCCAGGGTGAAGGTGTTCTTGAGATGGGGCCCCACCGCCAGCAGCGGAACCGGGCTCTCCACCGGGAGCCGGATCGGGAGCGGCGCATAGCCGCGAGCCCGGCGCAAGAAGATCGGAGCACTACCCGCCAGCCGGAGGACCGAGTCGTCGCAGCGGGAGAGAATCTCCCGGTTGTGCATCACCCACGCATCCACGATCCCGGTCAGGCGGTCCCGGGCCTCCTGATTGTCGATCACGATCGGCTCGTCGCTCACGTTGCCGCTGGTCATCACCAGGGGCCGATCGAGCCGGAACAGGAGCAGGTGATGCAGCGGCGTGGAGGGGAGCATCAGCCCGATGGTATCGAGCTGCGGCGCCACGTTCGGCGCGATGGAGCTCCCGGTGCGAGACCGCAGCAGCACGATCGGCCGCTCCTGACTGAGCAGCAGCCGCTCTTCCTCCAGTGAGATCTTGGCCAGGCGACGTGCCTCGGCGAGGGAGCCCACCATCACGGCGAACGGCTTCGCGTCCCTCCGCTTCCGGCGCCGGAGCTCGGCCACCGCGGCCTCGTTGGTAGCGTCCGCGACCAGGTGATAGCCGCCGAAGCCCCGGAGGCCCAGGATCTTCCCCGCCTCGATCAGCTCGGCCGCCTGTTCGACCGGGTCCTCCCCCATCCCATCAACCGAGGTCCCGGGCGCGGTCTCCACCCAGAGGCGGGGCCCACAGGACGGGCAACTGTTGGTTTCCGAGTGGTGGCGCCGGTCGCCGGCGGTCTGGTATTCCGCCGAGCAAACGGGGCACTGCGTGAAGGCCCGCATCGTGGTGCGCTCCCGGTCGTACGGCAGCGCCTCGATGACGGTGAAACGGGGACCACAGTCGGTGCAGGTGATGAACGGATAGAGATGGCGCCGGTTTCCCGACTCCATCAGCTCCCGCTCGCAGGACGGACACAGTGCCACGTCGGGCGGGACCGGCTGCCGCCGATCCGGCTCGTCCGCACTGGACAGGATGACGAAGTCGGTGTGCCCCTCGACCGGTCCCCAGGCCGGAACGATCCGCTCGATGCGCGAAAGGGGTGGCGCCTCTCTAGGAAGCGCCTCGAGAAAGCTCTCCAGGCTTTCAGGCTGGCCTTCGAGCGCGATCTCGACATCGCCGGCCGAGTTCCGCACCCAGCCCTGCAGCTCGAGACGGCGCGCCAGCCGATACACGAACGGCCGGAAGCCGACCCCCTGCACCACGCCGGTCACGTGGAGCAGCAGCCCGCTGCGGGGCCCCGGGAAGGCTCCCTTCAGGCCGGGATCGAGGCCCGGGCTTGTCGCCTCAGAAAGGAGAACCATGCGTCCATCCCCTCGCCGGTCAGGCTCGAGGTCATGAAGAACTCGAGCTCCGGGTTGACCTCCCGGGCGAATCTCAATGCCCGGTCCACGTCGAACTGCAGATACGGAAGCAGATCGATCTTGTTGAGCACCGCGTAGCGAGCCTGCCGAAACATCTTGGGATACTTGAGCGGCTTGTCTTCTCCTTCGGTCACCGAGAAGACCACGATCTTGGCCAGCTCGCCCAGGTCCCAACTCGCCGGGCAGACCAGGTTGCCCACGTTCTCCACGAACAGCAGGTCGGTGGAATTCAGGTCGATCGCGTCGAGGGCGGTGAGCACCTGGAGCGCGTCCAGGTGACAGGCCCCTCCGGTCACCACCGCCTGCACCAGGCGGTCGGTGCGGCGGGCCAGCCGGTCGGCGTCGTTCTGGGTCTGCACGTCCCCGGTGACGATCGCGATGCGCAGCTCGGTGCCCAGGCTATCGAGGGTCCGCTCGAGCAGCGAGGTCTTTCCCGATCCGGGCGAGGAAACGAGGTTGAACGCCGGCACGCCGGCGGCGTCGAGCGCGCGGCGCACTTCGCCCGCCAGCTCGTCGTTCTTCGCCATCAGGCGCTCGCGAACCTCAATGGTCCGGACTGCCATCGTCAACCTCCAGGTATTCGAGCCGGAGCGCGTCGCCCGAGACTCGATGCAGGACCGCCTTGGCGCCGTCGAACGGCGGGTACGCGAGGACCGCCTCCAGACAGAAAGCCAGATTCTCCGGTTCCACGCCGGCGTCGTCTCCCACTTCCACGGCGACGCTGACCAGGCGGCCCGGCTGAGCGCTGAGTTGCTGCTCGACCAGGCGCCCCACCTCCAGCGCCAGGCTCATCTCATGCATTCGCGACCGCGAGCGGAGAGCAGTCGTGCCCCCAGGCCGTAAGCCTCTCCGCCACGGCGGCAGCCGCCGCATCGATCCCCTCTTCGACCGTGGGACTTAGCGTGGTGCCCAGCTCGATGACCGCCGGCTCGAGACCGATCGCCACGGTCCGTTCCGGCAGGGTTCCCCTGACCTCCGCCAGCGCCAGAACCTCGCGCAAATCAATCTGGTGCGGCGAGAGTTTGAGGCCCAGGTAACGAGGCAGCTCGTCCCGCTCCATGATGACCAGGCTTCCTCCCGGACGCCCGGCCCGGATCGCATCTACCAGGACCAATTGCTCCGCCTCTTCGATCAGGTGGAGCAGATTCATCCCCCAGGTACCGCCGTCGACCAACTCCACCTCGGGAGGAGTCCGCCACCCGGATTGGATCCGTGCCAGGACCGCGAGACCGATTCCGTCATCGGTCATGAGCGGGTTGCCGAGCCCCAGGACCAGGACGCCGCCGGCCTCAGGCATCGATGAACTTCTCGTCTGACGGTACGAACCGCCCTCCACTCACGATTGAAGAGATCACGCCGGTCCGCTCCAGCAGGTCGGCGCGGATCGCCAGATAGATGTGAATCGGGATGAAGATGAGGAACAGCCAGGTGGCCACGTGATGAAGGAACCGCACCACCGGCATCCCGCCGAAGAGCGGGCCCACCCACCCGAACACCCGGAAGAAGAAACCGCCCGGGTTGGACTGGCCGTACATCGCGAACCCCGAGACCACCATGAACGCCGCCAGCAGGTAGACGAAGGTGTAGCTCAGCTGTTGCAGCGGATTGTGGCCGAGGTAGTGCGGCGCCTTTTCCGGCTGGATCATCAGGTAGAACTTGACCTGCTTCGCCATGTTCACCCACTCACGGGGCCGCACCGGGAACAGGGCGCCCAGCCGCTCGAACTTGTTTCCCGCGAGCAGCCAGTAGCCCCGGATGATCGCAGTCGCGAACAGGATGGCGGCGGCGGCGAAGTGGAGGAAACGCACCTTCCCCATGAGGAAGTGCGCGCTGGCCTCGCCTCCGGTCATGAAGTAGGGCTTGCCGATGTAGAGCCCGGTCACTACCAGCGTCACAATGCAGAGCACCGCGATCCAGTGCATGGCCCGGATCGGCGCTCCCCACAGATACACCCAGTGGTAGTCGCCGGAGGGGGGCGGAACCGTGTGCCCCAGCGATAGGCCCGGTTGTCCGCGCGCAACCGGCTTGGGGCTCTTGCCCGGAGTGGTCATTGCACCTTGACCTCCGTGAGCAGGTTCCCCTGGGCGTCGAGCACATGGACGCCGCAGGCCATGCAGGGATCGAACGAGTGAATGGTCCGCAGGATCTCCAGCGGCTGCTCGGGATTCACCAGGGGGTGGTTATCCACCAGCGAGGCCTCGTAGGCCCCCATCTGGCCCTTGTCGTCCCGAGGCGAGCAGTTCCAAGTGCTCGGCACCACGCACTGATATCGCGCGATTTTGCCGTTCTCGATCTGCACCCAGTGTCCCAGGGCCCCTCGAGGGGCGTCCAGGTACCCGTAGCCCTGGGCCTTGGCGGGCCACTTGTCGGGGGACCACTTGTCCTTGGAGAAGGTCTGGGTATCCCCACCCTTGATACGCGCCACCAGGGCGTCGTACCAGTCCTGCAGCTTCTTCACGAGCAACACCGTCTCCATCCCCCGGGCCGCCGTGCGCCCCAGGGTGGAGAACAGCGCGGCCGGCCCCACCCCCAGCTTGCCCAGGGTGTCGCCGACAATCGCCTTGACGTCGGGGTGCCCGGAGGCATAGGCCACCAACATCCGGGCCAGCGGGCCGACTTCCATCACCTTGCCGTCGTACCGCGGCGCCTTCATCCAGGTGTACTTGGGCTCGTCCTGGAGATAGGTCCAGGGGGGCTTGGGCCCGGTATACTTGGCCATGGTCTCACCCTCAAAGGGGTGGAGCGCCTTGCCTTCCCCGCCCGAGTACTCGTACCAGGAACTGGTGATGTTCTCGGTCACGTGCTGGTGATCATATGGGTGGACCTTGGTCAGGTCGCGATCGAGGATCACCCCACGGGGGAAGTAGAGCTTGTCATAGTCCTTGACTGTAGCCTCGGGGAACTCGCCGCAGGCCAGATAATTCTTCGCTCCGCCCCCAATCGCCGCCCAGTCCTTGTAGAAGCCCGCGATGGCCACCAGATCGGGCCAGTACACCTGCTCGACGAATGCCCGGGCCCGTCGGAGCATGTCGGCAATTTCGCTCAACCGCACGGCGTTGATCGTGGCGGTGCTGTCGAGGTTGATGGCCGAGGCCATCCCGCCGACCAGGAAATTCGGGTGGGGGTTCTTGCCGCCGAAGATGGTATGGAGGCGAATCACGTCGCGCTGCCAGTCGAGCGCCTCCAGGTAGTGCGCCACTCCCAGGAGGTTGACCTCGGGCGGCAGCTTGTAGGCCGGATGGCCCCAGTACCCGTTGGTAAAGATCCCGAGTTGGCCGCTTCCCACGAACTTCTTCACCCGGTTCTGCACCTCGGCGAAGTGCGTGGCGGAGTTGTTGGGCCAGGGCGAGATCGACCTGGCAATCTTCGCCGTGCCTTCCGGGTCGGCCTTGAGGGCGCTGACCACGTCCACCCAGTCCAGGGCGTGGAGATGGTAGAAGTGGATCACGTGATCCTGCACGAACTGCATGCCGTGGACCAGGTTCCGGATCAACTCCGCGTTGGCCGGGATGGTGATCCCCAGCGCGTCCTCTACGGCGCGACAGCTGGCGACCGCGTGCACCACGGTACACACCCCGCAGATCCGCTGGGTGAAGGCCCACGCATCGCGGGGATCCCGGCCCACCATGACCAGCTCGATGCCGCGGAACTGGGTCGAGGAGGCCCAGGAGTTGGTGATCTTCCCGTTCTCGGCCTGGACCTCGATTCGAAGGTGGCCTTCGATCCGGGTGATGGGATCGACGACGACTTTGGTGGCTGCCATGGTGGTCTCCTTATGCGCCCTTGGCGCCGCTGCCAGCGCCGCCGCCCGGCGGCTGGTCCACAACCGGTAGGCTCCGCTTCTTCTCTCTCATCTGATGCACGCCGGTGGCGATGGCGTGGGCTGCAACACCCGCAGTCGCCCCCAGGGCCAGCGCCGCGCCCAGCAGGTCCACCCGCTGTTCCACGCCGAAGCCGCCGACATCGGGGAGCCGTTCATAGAACGGAGTCATGGTGTCCCAGAAATGCGGCTCGGTGCAGCCGATGCAGGGGTGGCCCGCGCCGATCGGCCAGCTGGTATGGCTGTTCCACTGGAAAATCGGGCAGGGCGAGAAAGTGGCCGGCCCCTTGCAGCCGACGTGATACAGACACAACCCCTTCCGCGCCCCCTCATCATCGAACTCCTCCACGTACTGCCCCGCGTCGAAGTGAGCCCGGCGTGGGCACTGATCGTGGATCCGTTTCCCATAGGCAAACAGCGGCCGCCCCTCGGCGTCGGTGGCGGGTAGCCGGCCGAAGGTGAGAAAGTGCACCACCGTCGCGGTCACCACGTCCCCGATCGGCGGGCACCCGGCGATGTTGATCACCGGCTTGTCCTTGATGATGTCGCGGACGCCGACCGCACCCGTGGGATTGGGACGCGCCGCCTGCACACTGCCCCAGTGCGCGCAGGCTCCAACCGCCAGGATCGCCGCCGCCCCCTTGGATACCTCCACCAGCACCTCCTCGGCGGTCCGACCGCTCAGCATCGTGTAGATGCCGCCGTCCTTGGTGGGAATGGAGCCGGTAACGATCAGCACGTACTTGCCGAAGTTGGTCTTGACCGAGTCCTTGAGCGCCGCCTCGACCGCGTGGCCCGCCCCGGCCATCAGCGTGTGGCTGTAGTCGAGAGAGACCAAATCGAGAACCAGGTCGCCGATGGTCGGATCGGCAGTGCGGAGTACGCTTTCGACGCAGCCGGTGCACTCCTGGAGCTGGAGCCAGATGACGCTGGGGCGTTTGACCGCCTGGAGTGCGTTCGCGACGCCAGGCACCGCGAGCTCGCTCAGGCCGAGAACCGCGCTGATCTGGCCGCAGAAGACCAGGAAGTCGCGGCGCGTGACCCCCCGGGATTCCAGGTGCTCGCCGAGGGTCTCGCCCTCGATCCAGGGATGAGACGTGGGAAGCATTGAGAAGACCCTCCTCAGTGGGGCGGGCCCGGCGACGGCGGGGATGCCGTGGTCGAGTCTCTCGGATGCCTTTTGGCAATTCCAAACCGGCCGATGGGGTCAGCACGGTTGGCCAAACGTGGCGCCGGGCACATGAAGGGCGCCGGAAGTACGTATTAAGCTCTCCAGTAATGGATTACGAACCAGGGATGGGCAAGAGCCCCCCCCCGCCCGGGGGTCCGGTCATTACACCCATCCTGAGCCTCCTTCGGACCCCAGACCCCTGTCCCCCGACCCCCTGACCGCACAGTCCTGAGTTCTCAGTCCTCAGTCCTGGCCTCCCCTCTGGCCCTCCTAACTCCAATTGAGCATTGTAGAAGGGTGCCAGCCCGGACGGCCTCCCTTTACACCCGTGCTCTCCGGCTCCGCTGCCCCGCCTGCGGGAGCGGGCCCGTTTTCCTGTCCTGGTTTCGGATGTGCCCCAACTGTCCGGCCTGCGGCCAGCATTTCGATCGGGAACCGCAGGGGGGATACTGGGTCGGGTCCTACACCATCAACCTGATGGTCACCGAGGCGACCTTAGCCGCGGTGTTCGTCGCCACCTTGTTCCTGACCTGGCCGACCCCACCTTGGGACCTGTTGATGTATGAGGAAGTAGGGATCGCCCTGACCCTCCCGGTCCTGATCTATCCCTTTACCAAGACGCTGTTTATCGCGATCGACCTGACCTTCAGGCCGGATGAACCGGAGGACTTCCAGGAACCGCGCGAGGCGGGATTTAAGAGGAGGCTGGGGGCTGGGAGTTAGGAGCGGGCATCGGGCATCGGGCAACGGGCATCAGGCGATTGTCATTCCGAGCGCAGCGTGGAATGACAGGCTGAAGTTCCTTCCCCCATGCTCTCCCTCCCCGTTTCTTCAATCGGCAATCGGCAATCGGCAATCCAATCCCCGACTCAGGACTCAGGACTCAGTACTTGAGTATCGCTCCCGCCACCAACGCCCCTGCTGCTCCCAGCTCCCAGCTCCTAGCTCCTGACCAGCCATTCAGCACCTATAGAGCCCGCCACGCCCAGCGCTACCCCAGCAAGCACATCGCTGAGATGGTGTACCTTGAGCCACACCCGCGAGGCCGCCACGGTCACGGCCAGGCCAAGAGCCACAGGGGCCAGCCACGGGTAAGCCAGGGCGACCGGCACCGCCACTGCAAAGGCAGCCGCTGAATGACCCGAGGGGAAGGAGTAGGGGTCGGGGAGTGCCACGACCGCCAGCGAGCGCCCGGTCACGTCGCAGGGCCGGGTTCGCGCCACGGTGCGCTTGAGTACCTGCACCAACAGGTGAGACAGGGCGTTGCCGAGGAGCGCGACCAATCCTACTCGCCGCTCGTCGCCGCCCATCAGAGTCAGGGCGAGACCGGTGCCGAGGGTGAATCGGGCGCCCCCCAGGTGAGTGACCCAGCGGTTCATGCGACCGCCACCCCTGCCGTCCGCCCGATCATCGCCTCGTCGATTACGCGACCCTCGTAGCCGGCAGGCACCGGGACTTCGAAGTAGGCCAGCACGGTTGGCGGGATGTCCAGCAGGGAAACCGGGCGGGTGATTCGGTGCTCGCGAGCCACTTCGGGCCCGGCCAGGAGCAGAGTGATCCGGTCGTTGAGGGGATGCGGCTCGTCGTGCCCTCGCTCCTGCTCGCCTCCACCGCCGTGATCCGAGACTACGACCACCAAGGAATCCCTGGTCAGCTCAGCCAAGCGAGTCATGGCGCGATCCACTCGCGCCAGCGCCTCGAAGTAGGGCCCTGACATCCAGCCGAACTCGTGCCCGGCGCGATCGCAATCGGCCAGGTAGACCAGCGAGAGTCCCCGCCTCAAGAGACGGATCCTCGGCAGCGAGACATCAACGATCGCCTCGGCGTGGTCCCCGGCGGGCTGGAAGCGGGAGACTCCCGCCCCGCGGATCAGGGTCCCGGCCAGCGATCGTTCGAGCGGTCCGACCGTGCCGGCCATGACCTGGGCCGGGATGTCGCGCCGGCTCAGTTCGCGCGCGAGAGGCCTCAGCGCCACCAGCCGGCTCAGGAATCCGGTCCCGGGTGACAGGAGACCGTGGGTCGCGGGAGCGACGCCGGTCGCCAGCGAGGCCAGCGCCGCGACCGTGACACTGGGGCGCACCGTCGTGGCTTCTTCCGCCCAGGTGTACTCGGCGGCGAGGGCGCTCAATGCCGGTGAGGTCTCCGGGCTGACTGCATCGGGGCGAAGTCCATCGATCAGGACGATCACGCAGCGCATGCCGCCTCCACACTCTGGCCGCCCACCAGGGCGGCGTAGCAGGCCAGCAGTTCGCGATCCTCGATCCGGCTGTCCCGGAGCAGCGCGGACCTCCGCGCCTCTCGCCCCATTTCCGCTCGGCGGTTGGGGTCTCGCGCCAGGGTGATGATGGCCTGCGCGAAGTCCCTCGCGTCGTCGGGTTGGGCCAGGAGTCCGTTTCGTTCATGCTCGACGCTCTCGCGGAAACCGCCCGCATTCGCCGCAACCACGGGGATCCCCGAGGCCATCGCCTCCAGCGCTACCAGACCGCAGGTCTCCGTTCGAGAGGGGAGCACGCAGAGGTCCGCACTGGCGTAGAGGGCGCCCAGCTCATCCGGCGTGAGGAAGCCCAGCCGCAGCGCCCAAGGCATCTGGGTCGCGATCAGCTTCTCAGCCGGGCCCGCGCCCGCGACCACGAACCGAGCCTCCGGCCCGAGCGCCTCGCGGGCCACGCGCCACGCTTCGACCATCGTTTCCAGGTTCTTCTCGAAGGCCAGGCGGCCGACGTGCAGGATCAGGGCCTGCCCGGGCCGGACCCCCAGCCGGAAGCGCAGCGTCTCATCGCGACGGGTCGGTGTGAACTGCCGGCAATCGACGCCGCGTCCCCAGACCACGGCCTGCCGAAGCCCGCGCCTCACCAGATCCTGCTGAACCGCGTGTCCCGGGGTTTGGGTCAGACGCGCCGGCCCATGGAACCAGACCAGGTAGCGCCAGACCAGCGGCTCGAGGACGCCGGCGCCGTAGTGGCGGCTGTACTGCGGGAAGTTGGTATGGAATGAGGTCACCAGCGGCAGGCCTCGTCGCAGCGCGTACCGTCGGCCCAGCAGTCCCAGCGGCCCTTCAGTCGCGACGTGAATCAGCTGGGGGCGAGCCTGGTCGAGATAACGAATGGCGGAACGGGAAACGGGGAGCGAAAGGCGGATGGCAGGATAGGGCGGGTACGGCACCGATGGGACTCGGTGCTCGTTTCCGCCACCTCCGGGACTTCGGTCTCCATAACGCGGGGCCAGGACGATGGCCTCGTTCCCGTGCGAGCGAAGCGTCTCCACCATCCGCCTTGTGACGGTGGTGACCCCATTCACCTGGGGGAGGTAGGTATCCGTGACGAGCCCAATGCGCATGGTGCACAAGTTGCGTGGGCTCGATCAAGAGCGTGCGACGGTGGGGTCGCAGTTAGGTAACGGCCGGCGCTCGAATTCGAGACAGGTAAGCGACTGCGGGCATGGGAGATACAGACTGCTTAGGAGCGGCCTTCAGCCGCAGAGGTCCTGCTACGGCAGGGTAAGGAGAAGCCTGAGGACCTGACGCGGGGTAAGGTGTCCCGCCAGTATTGAGAGGTTTCCGAGTCGCACGAGCCAGATATGTCTTACCTAGAGTGCCCCAAATGTGGCCAGAAGGCGTTGAGCGTCGCGACTCAGTGCCCCCGGTGCCATACTCCCTTCGAGGGTCATTCCGCGCCCCGACGCCCCCCAACTCCACCGGGGCTGATTATCGGGGTGGCCGTGGCCATTCTGATCATCGTGGGCGGCGTAGCCCGGCGAGTGGAGATCGCGGCGGACTATATGGTCCCTCCGGCGAAAGCCCCTGCGCGGGCGCCCAGGCCGCCGGCTGAGTCAGTGGCAGTAACTTCGCCCCCAGCCGCCAGCCATTCGCTGCGCCCTGCCACAGCCGATTCCGCGAGGACGCCAGCCCTCCCGGCCCCCACCACGCCTCCTGCCTCACCGCGCCCGTCCAACCAGTCCCCAACGGGGGAACACCGCTACGCCAGAACCTGGGTCAACGTCCGTTCCGGCCCGAGCGGCAAAGCGCCGATTGTCCGCATCCTTCAGCCAGGGGAAAGCGTCCAGGTTGATTCGCTGCGGGATGGGTGGTATCAAGTACTGGCCAACGGCGGGCCGGGCGGGTATGTGGACGGAAACCTCGTGGATAGCAGCCGCCCCTCCCCCTCCCCCTGATCATCCGCGCGAAACTCGGCCGGGGCTTTTCCTCATCACATCAGTCGCGCGTGGCACGATGCGATCTGCATGCCGGCCCGCGGCACAGACTCGGTCCACGACTGCACGTGCGCGTAGGCGCGTAGACGATTGCTATAGCGGTGCCCTGCCCGGGACGGCAGATTCACATTGCCCCTACGTAAGGCTCCTGCCGTGGCCGACGCGCCTGCGGCGCTCGTCGCTGCCCTCCGTGACCGCTACCAGGTCGAGCGCGAGCTCGGCCACGGCGGCATGGCCACGGTCTATCTCGCCCGGGACCTTAAGCACAACCGCCCGGTCGCCATCAAGGTCTTGAGACCCGAGCTGGCCGCCGCGCTCGGCTCCGAGCGGTTTCTGCGCGAGATCGAGCTTAGCGCGCGGCTCACCCACCCCCACATCCTCCCTCTCCACGACTCGGGCGACGCCGGGGGCTTTCTCTACTACGTGATGCCCTACGTGGAAGGCGAATCGCTCCGTGATCGGCTCACCCGCGAGAAGCAGCTCCCGCTGGAGGACGCCTTGCGGATCACCGGCGAGGTCGCGGACGCGCTGAGCTATGCCCACGACCACGATATCGTCCATCGCGACATCAAGCCGGAGAACATCCTCCTGGAGAGCGGGCACGCCGTCGTGGCCGACTTCGGCATCGCCCGGGCGATCACCGCGGCAGGCGGGGACAAGCTGACGGAGACCGGGCTCGCGGTGGGGACGCCAGCGTACATGAGCCCGGAGCAAGGCATGGGGGAGCCCCAACTGGACCGCCGCTCGGACGTATATGCGCTAGGCTGCGTCGTGTACGAAATGCTGGCGGGGACGCCCCCCTTCACGGGGTCGACGGCGCAGGCCATTCTGGCGCGGAAGTCGTTCGAGCCGGTGCCCAGCCTGCGGGTGGTGCGGGAGACGGTACCCGCGCCGGTCGAGCATGCGATCCAGCGCGCGCTCGCGAAGGTGCCGGCCGACCGGTTTGCTACGGCCACTCAGTTTGCCGAGGCACTGGCACAACGGGAGTCGGCGGCGATGTCGGCCGCGCCGACCGTGCCGGTTCGGCTGGCACGGCGATCATACCAGCGCGTGCTGTTCCTGGTCGTGGGGGTACTGGCGGTTGGCAGCGCGCTGTTGATGCTACGCCTTCGGCGAGAGGTCCCCGCCCCGGCGCAGCCGGTCTACCCCCGCACCTTCATCGCGGTGCTGCCATTTCAGAACCTGAGTGCCGAGGGCTCCCAGGCCTACTTCGCGGGCGGGCTGCACGACGAGCTGTTGACCCAGCTCACCAAGGTGGCGGCGCTCCAGGTGATTAGCCGGACCTCCGTGATGGGCTACCAGGGGACGCGGAAGCCGATCCGGCAGATCGCCGAAGAGTTGGGAGTAGGGAGCGTGGTAGAGGGGACCGTCCAGGTAGCGGGCGGGCGGCTCCGGGTGAACGTGCAGCTGATCGACGCGGCAACGGATGCACACCTCTGGGCCGAGCGCTACGACCGGAGGCTGGATGACGCGTTCGCGATCCAGAGTGAGGTGGCGCAGCAGATCGTGGCCGCGGTGGGTGCGGCACTGACCGGTGCCGAGCAGGGGAGCCTCGCGGCGGCCCCCACGGCGAATGCGGAGGCTTACCGACTCTACCTGCAGGGGCGCGAGTACGAGACTCGCCCGGGCGCTCTCCAACAGAACCTGCAGATCGCGCAGCGCTTCTACGAGCGGGCCCTGGCACTCGATCAGGGCTTTTCCGTCGCGCGTGCAGCGCTCTCGGTCCTGCACGGCGAGATGTTCTGGTTCCGTTACGATCCCTCGCCGACGCGCGCAGCGCGCCAGCGCGAGGAAGCGGAGGCTGCGCTCCGCCTGGCTCCGAACCTCCCCCAGGCCCACGTGGCGATGGGCCTCGTGCACTACTGGGGCCGACGTGATTACCGTCGGGCCTTGGATGAGTTCGCGATCGCGCTGAACGGACTACCCGGTGACGCCGCGCTCTGGGGATGGATCGGCGCCGTCCAGCGTCGATTAGGGAACTGGGACGACGTCCTCAGGGCCTTCGTGAAGGCTACACAGCTCAACGCGCGGGACGCCCGCTGGTTCGAAGAACTCGGTAATACCTTCCAGGTTGTGCACCGCTACGCTGATGCGGTGCGCGCATACGACCGGGCCCTCAGCCTGGCGCCGGACCTCTATGAGGACGCGATTCGCAGGGCGAAGACCTACACTCTCTGGCAGGGACAGCTCGACACGCTTCGAGCCGCGTTGAGCCGAGTTCCGAGGAATGTCGGCGACACCGGTGGGTATGTTGACGCACAGAGGGCCAATCTCTTGCTCTGGGAACGGGACGGCGACGGACTGCTGCAAGAGGTTCAGAACGCGCGTTTCGAGGTCTTCGATGGCCAGGAATTCTTCTTGCCCCGGGCCCTCTACGCCGCCTGGGCGCACCAGCTGCGCAGCGATCGTCCGGCCTCCACCGGGGCATTCAATTCGGCTTTTGTGATCCTTGATTCCGCCCTGAGTGACCTCCCCAGCGACTGGCGCCTGCATGCGGCCCGCGGCATGGCGCTCGCCGGCCTTGGCCGTCGGGACCAGGCGCTGCGCGAGGCCGAGTGGCTACGGCAGTCGGCCATCTACCGCGAGGATGCCTATGAGAGCCCGCACCTCGCCGAGGATCGCGCCCAGATTCTCGCTCGAGCCGGCGACGCCAGAGGAGCGCTCGACGAGATCGAGCAGCTGCTAGCGAAGCCCTCATGGCTCAGCGTCCACATGCTGAGGCTCGACCCACGGTGGGACCCGATCCGGGACCAGCCTCGGTTCGTGACGCTATTGGCGAAGTACACTGTGAACCCATCGCCATGACGGACACCCAGGCCCGCTTCTGCCGCGCCATCATCTCGCTTCATCTCATTTCGTTCGCTGCACGTTGCCTCACCCCACTCACGCCCGGGTCCGCGTACGGGGACCGATGCCGCTGTGCTATTTTCCGGGTTCCGCACCGCGCCTGATGAATCGACCGCAACGCAGCAGCCGAGCAGGAGACGAAGGATGCTAGCCTGGATCGTTGCAGCGTTCTACCTCGCCGGCATTGTCGCCGCCATCGACGCGGTTATGAACACACGAACCGCGCAGGGCGCCGTCGCCTGGTTGGTCTCGCTCGTCTCGGTACCCTTCGTCGCGGTCCCCGCCTATCTGGTACTCGGCCGC
>DATIWD010000123.1:0-21189 GCA_035519565.1 Gemmatimonadales bacterium
GCTGACCTCGTTCTTCGGTGGCGTCGCTCCCGAACAGCGGGCGGTGATGGTCAAGGACAATCCCAAGCGTCGCGCCGACGAGCACTGGATCTCGCGGGCAGCGGTGTCGGCGGGAGGGCAGGCGTTCGATGCTGAGTTGAGTGGCTGGACTCACTAGCGTTTGGTGGTCCGCTGGGGAGGATTAGGCCCCGGATGACAAACAGTGACGAGGAGTCTCTCTTCGCCGAGTACCGTCGGCGCTATGACAAGAAGAACGCCATCGGCCTATTCTGGCTGCTCTATGGTGCCTTGCTGTTCAAGATCTACCCGAAGATCTCCGTCTCGGTGATGCTCTGGCTGGCAGTCGGGATGTGCATTGTGCTTAACATCTTCTTCTTTCGGATCTGGAAATGCCCGAGCTGTGGCCTCTCGTTCGGGCTGGCGTGGAGCATGAAGCAGTGCCCTCGCTGCAAGGCATCATTCAAGTCCGCTTAGATCGGGCAACGACTACAAGCGCCCGCCAACCTACACATACGCCCGCCTGAGCATCTCCGCCGCCGAGTCGTCTAACAGCTCCGTGGCCCGGAACTGATCGAACCGGTCCAGTAGATCCTGGACCCGCAACAGGCGCTTCTTCACTCCGCTGAACTCGCTGGCCACCCGGCCTCGATGAAGCATCACGATCCGGTCTCCCACCCGCACCGCCTGGGGCAGGGAGTGGGTCACCATCAAGGTGGTGAGTCGGTGCCGGCGGATGACCTGGGTCGTCACTCGCAGTACCTGCTCTTCGCTTCGGGGATCGAGGGCGGCTGTGTGCTCATCCAGCAGGAGCAGTTCGGGGCGGACGATGGTCGCCATGAGCAGGGTGAGGGCCAGGCGCTGGCCGCCGGAGAGCGCCCCCATCGGCGTCTGCAGCCGATTCTCGAGGCCGAGATCGAACTGCTGGATTTGATCATGAATCTCGGTCAGGCGGGCGGCACTCAGCGCCGGGCGCAGTGAACTCCGATGCTCGCGGGTCTCCGCCAGGGCCAGGTTTTCTGCGACGGTCAGGTCGGAAGCGGTGCCATGAAACGGATTCTGGAAGACCCGGCCGATCCGCCGGGCGCGCCGGTGCTCCGGCCAGTCGTTGATCCGGTCTCCGCCCAGCAGGATGTCTCCCCGCTGCACCCGGAACGTCCCCGCGATGGCGCTGAGCAGGGTGGACTTCCCCGAGCCGTTGGTACCCAGGACGACCACGAACTCACCGGGCGCGATCGCCAGATCCACCCCCTGGAGCGCCTGTACCTCCTGCTGGGTCCCGGGGTTGAAGGTGTGACGGAGTCCTCGGACTTCCAGCCCGCCCTCAGCCACGGCTGAGCGCCTCCGTGGCGCGTTGCCGGGTGACGCGCTGGCGCCAGAGTGCGGGAACCACCAGCGCGGCCAGGACCAGCAGGGCAGTGACCAGCTTGAGGGCGTTGGGATCGAGTCCCGCTCGGAGCGCTCCCGCCACCAGCAGCCGGTAGATCACCGCTCCCACCACCGCTCCACCGATCCGGCGACCGACCCCGCGCTTCCCGAGCACGGTCTCACCGATCATCAGGCTGGCCAGGCCCGCGACCAGAATGCCGGCGCCAAGCTGGATGTTCACGAACCCGAGATATTGGGCGAACACCGCGCCGGACAATGCGATCAGCCCGTTCGCCAGGGTGAGACCGAACACCTGCGTGGCGGGGACGTTGACGCCGAGGGCCCGCGCCATCCGGGGATTGTCGCCGGTGGCCCGCATGGCCAGGCCCAGGTTGGTCCGGAAGAAGGCGTTGATCACCTCCACCACGCTGGCCACCAGCAGAAACGTGAACAGGAATCCGAGCCAGTTCCGCGCCGTGATCGGGGTGCCGAAGAGTGTGAGGGTCCCGGCTCCCGCCATCAGGTCCTGCCCCATCTCTTCCGCCACGTTGACCAGGGTGTGTGTCGGCGCCAGGGAAAGATCGCCGCCGCCCATGATGTAGAGCGTGATCGAGTAGAGAGCGGTCGTAGTCAAAATGCCGGCCAGCAGCAGGCTCACTCGTAGCCTGGTATGGAGGAGACCGGTGGTCGTCCCCGCCAGGGCGCCCGCGATGGTCCCTGCCGCCGTCGCCAGGAACGCATCCACGCGGTGGACCAGGAGTACGCCGGCCACCGCGGCGCCCAGGCCGAAGGCCCCATCCGCTGTCAGGTCCAGGCTGTCGAGCACCCGGTAGGCGATGAATACGCCCACGGTCATAAGCGCCAGGATCAGGCCGACCGTGAGGGCGCCGACCAGGAGGTTCATGCGCCCGGCTCCTTCACCGTGCCGATTCGACCGGTCCAGCAGAGACCTCGCAGGAGCTCGCTCTCTCCTGCGCCGGCCTGCCCCCGGTCGTCGGACACCAGGTGGAGGAGGCTCCGGACCTTGAGCTCACCGAAGAGCCGGAGGACCAGCGCCTGCATCGCCACCGTGCGCTGGGGCAGCGGCTCGTAGGGGAACACCACCGCGTGAAAGTGTCCCTTGATCTTCGACTTGATGATCCCGCCGAGCGGCCGGAGATAAGGTTCCAGGGCCGGCGGTGGGTCGTTGGAGACCACTCCCACCAGCAGCGCGGTCATGTTCTGGTAGGTCGGTTCCGGGGTGAAGGAGAGCCAGTCACTGACCGAGGGCTCGAAGGTGAGTACCGGTTTTGGCGAGGCACTCGGAGGCCGGCGGAGCGCCGCTCCCACGAGGCCTGCCGTCTCGGTCGCCACCACCATCCCGGCGGTGGCGCCGCCTACGGTCTCGAGGCAGAGACTCGCCAGCTCCGACAGGGGGACGGCCGTGGCATCGGGTTGGGTGTGGAACCGGACCAGGTGCGAGAAGGTCCCCTGACAGGCCAGCCCATATACCAGGCTTGCCTTGGGTGGGATGCTGCGGGTCCCGATCTGGTAGTCCGCCACCAGCGCGCCATCGGTTGGCAGATAGGCCACCACCCCGCCCACCGCCATCAACTCGCCGATCCTGGGGAGCGTTTCCTCGGGTCGGTCAGCCAGCGCGCCGAGTCCCAGTCCAAACACCGTATCGGGGAACGAGACCAGAGAGCAGTGCTTCCCCTCGTACGGGTGCTGGCGCAGGAGCCGCGGATCGCCGTACAGCTGGCAGCTCAACCTTGCTGCGGGGTCCCGACTCGAGATCTCGTAGTGGCCGTTGGCGTGCGGAGCCAGGGGACTGCGCCAGTCTTCCCTGGTGAAGTCGCCCATGCGGTGCATCAGCGCGGAGGAACGGGTGGGAGCGACAGTCGAGGCGTCGGTGGCGGGTTCGTACAGCAGCCGCTCGTCGAGCCCCACCATCTTGAGGGCGTTCAGGACTGTGGCAGAGGGATCCGCGATCCGGAGTTCGCCCCGGAGGGAAGAGAAGTCTTCGTAGCCGCGGGCCAGGACCTTGGTGCCGGCCGAGCTGAGGTAGGTGACATCCGCCATGTCGAGGATGACGGAGCGCATCCCATCCCTCAGGAACTCATCCAGGGCGCCCGAGAGGTGTTCCGCCCACTCGCCGTCCAACCGCCCGGCCAGGCGCACGAAGGCTCGGCCACCCTCGCGCGCGATGACCATCTGCATGATCTAGTGCACGGCGACGGTCAATGCGGCTTGGCGGTCCCGGCGGTGTCTCCCGCCATCTTCACCTTGGTAGTCACGACCCGATAGAACGGAATGCCGGCCGGGCTCTCGCCTTTGAGGATCCGGGCGATCATATGGCCGGCCACCACTCCGCCTTCCTGGAAGTCGGGATAGAAGGCAGCGGTGGCTCCCTTGACCACTTCGAACGGCGAGGGCGAGAACACCGGCACCTTGCTGGCCTTGGCCACCTGGATCACGCTCTCGAAGGCGGCGTGGGCGGCGTTCCCGTAGATCTCGATCGCGTCGACCTTCTTGCCCACCAGCGCCGTAGTAGCCTCGGTCCCCTCGCTGGGGCTGTTGATCGGCATGGCCACGGCGTCCATCCCGGCCTTCTTGGCGGCGGCAATCATCTTGTCCTTGAGGGATACCGACAGCAGCTCACCCGGGCTGAACAGGATGCCGATTCGGCGCGCCTTGGGCACGATCTTCTTGATCAGCTCGACCCGGCGGGTCTGCTCGGGGTCGCCGAAGCCCGGCGAATAGACGCCGGTCACGTTGGGGAGGTGGTTCGAGTCGCTGGTGCCGGCCCCGGCGGCGAAGGGATCCGACAGCACGTGGAAGACGATCGGCGTGTCCTTGACTCGCTGGACCGCGACCTGAAGCGTCGCGTCCTGGAGGGTCACGATCACCTTGGCCTTGGCGTCGATGGCTGCGTCGATCAGGTTGGGCAGCGTGGCCAGGTCGCCCTGGGCGCTGGTCATCTTGAGTTCGTAGTCCCGGCCTTCCTCGAGGTCGGCTTCCTGGAGCCCGACCTTGATCGCGTCCTCACTCCACTCGCTGCCCATCCAGTCGGCGGCGCGGATCATGGCGATCAGGGGCTTGGGCGCGGCGGCGGCGGCGGAGGCCGCGGGCTTCTTCGCGTCGGGGCTCTTGCTGCATCCGCTCGCGGACAACAGTCCGGCGGCGATGGCCGAGGCGATGAAGAGACGTGAAGCTCCGTGGCCGGTCATGCTGCGCCCTCCAGGCTGATGGGGAATTCTCGTACTGGCGTTGGGAATATATTGCCCCCCACTTCCGGGGGAAGTCGGGGTAAAATCAGGCCGAATCAGCCGATCGCGTCTCGGATTTCGCCCGCCGCCGCGATCAGGTTATCGACGTCCCGGGACAGGGCGCGGGCCTTCTGGGTGGCGGCGGTCAGGTCGCCCAGCGCGGAGGCCGCGTCCGCCGACCGCAGGCGGAGCAGATCGAACCGCATGTTCTGGAGCGCCAGCACGCAGGACTCCATCTGGCCGGCCACCTGCTCCCGCCGCCGCTTGAGCTCCAGCATGGTCTTGGCCTGCCGCTCCAGCAGGGCGATCCGCCGGCTCCGCTCCTCGTCGTCCGGCTCCTTGGAAATGGCGGCGATGCGCTCCTCCACCTGCGCCAGGGCCGCGGGATCGAGGTTGGTGTCCATCGCGTGGAGGGTCCGCGCCAGGTCGAGCGCCCGCTGGTAGAGCGCGTCCACCGTCTGGTTCACCTCCTCGGGGAGCATCTTCTTTTCCGTGGGGGAGAGTCGGTCCATCAGCTTCATGATGGCCAACCGGTCGCCGTGTGCCTGGAGCGCCTGGTTGGTATAGGGCCCCATCTCCTCGACCTTGGGCGCGGGCAGCGCCTTGAGCCCCTTGCCCGACATCTTCGCCTCGATGGCATCCGGCGCCGGGGGGCGACTCAGCACGTCGCGCCAGGTGTACCCCGCATGCCAGAGCTTCACGTATTGCGGCACCAGGCCAAAGGCTGCCCAGACACACCCCACCCACAGCGACCAGCTCGGGACCCCGTGCCCGGTGACGATGTCGAGCAGTACCAGGCCGCCGGTCACCGCGGCCCACCGGGCGAACATGGCTCGGCTCTTCTGGACGATCCTCGGTTCTCCGGTATCCGGCACCGGGAGCGGTGTATCGTAGCTCTCGGCCCGGCGGAGCCGGTCGCTGGCCCGCTCCACCCGGCGTTCCCAGGCCTGGGGCATGGGCCGGACCGAGGAGGAGGGAGGACGCACCGCGCCACCGGCCGGGCTCCGCCGGAGCGGTGGGGCCGCGGCCCGTGAGCTGGACTTGAGCCGGGCCCCGGTCGGCCGATAGCCGGTCAGGGTGCGGCTCTCCAGAGCGCGCCGCAGGGCGTCGGCCGTGGGCCAGCGCTCCTCCGGGTCCTTCTCCAGGCACCGGCTGACCGTGAGCGACAGGTCTTCCGCCACGTCCGGGCGTTTGTTGGTGATCAATGGGGCCGGCTCGGTGATCTGCTTCATCAGGATCCCGGCCACCGTGGGGGCATTGAACGGGAGCTCGCCGGTCAGCATCTGATAGCTCACGACACCAAGGCTGTAGATGTCGGACCGGCCGTCGATCTCCTTCTCTCCTGCAGCCTGCTCGGGGCTCATGTACTGCGGGGTGCCGATCGCCACCCCTGCACTGGTCAGCGTGGCGCCGTGCCCCGAGGACATGGCCTTGGCGATCCCGAAGTCGGTGACCATCACTCGTCCGCGGGTGCCTTCCAGCAGGATGTTGTCGGGTTTGATGTCGCGATGGATGACTGACAAGGCATGCGCGGCGCTGAGCGCGTCCGCAGTCTCCTTCATGATCCTGCGGGCTTCCTCGGCGGGGAGCTGGCCCCGGCGTTTGATCCGGGCTCCCAGCGACTCCCCGTCCACGTAGCCCATGACGAAGTAGACCAGCCCGTTCCCCTCACCCACCGAGAAGATGGGAACGATGTGGGGATGGGAGAGGCGCGCCGCAGTCTCCGCTTCGCGGGTGAAGCGGGCGCGAATGTCTTCCTGGAAAGCGAGCTCCGGCGGGAGAACCTTGATGGCGACCCGGCGCTTGAGGCGCTCGTCTCGGGCTCGATAGACGACACCCATCCCGCCACGCCCGATCTCGCCCTCGATGGTATAGGCAGAGCCCAAGGCCTCGCCCAGCCGAGCGGCCAGAGGCTTTGCGGGGTCAGTCATCGAGTATCAGCCTCATCCGCATAGATTTAGCAGCGAAGATAAAGGAGGGCAACCGGACCGGTACCGGGCCCAGACCGGTCTTCGGCGATGCATTTCTAATGCTTACCTCCCGGCCATTCTGGCAGGGTGCCAGTGCGAGGCGTTGCGCCCTATTACGTAAACGGGCTCATTTCTACTCTGGGACCTGCCCTCCCGGCCTTTAGACACCCTTCGGCCATGGCACGGCGGGTGCGCATATACGCTCGATCAGTACTCTGTGCTGCCAAATTGCCTTTTGAGGTGACTGATAAATGAGTGAACGAATGACTCTTCCGGTCCTCCCGCTTCGCGAGGTGGTGCTGTTTCCCGGCGTCACCGCGCCGATCGGCGCCGGCCGGCCGGGGACCCTCCGCGCGGTTGAGGCGGCTCTCGCCACTCCCGACCGCCTGGTATTCGCCGTCTCTCAGCGGGAAAACACCGAGGCGGTCAAGTCTGAGTTGCTCTACACCATCGGAACCATTGCCCGCATCGGCCAGATGCAGCGTGGCCTGGCCGGGATGCAGCTGCTCCTCCACGGCGAAAAGCGCGGCATCGCGATGCACTACACCGACAAGGACGGCTACCTCCAGTCCATCGTGCGCGAGGCCGAGGAGATGTTGCCGATCAACGCCGAGGACCCGGCCTTTGTCGGGCTCTACCGTGAGGTCCGAAGCCGGGCCGCCGAGTTGGGTCAGAAGTCCGGCCTTCCCGAGGAAGTCGTTCAGCAGGTGCTCTCCGGGGTCAGCGACCCGGGTCGCTTTGCGGATCTGATCGCCGGTTATCTCGACATCACCCCGGCCCAGCGCCAGGTGCTGTTGGAGACCCTTTCGGTCGAAGAGCGGCTCCGCCGGGTCCTGGTGCACGTGCAGCGCCAGATCGGCGTGCTCGATGCGCAGGAGGAGATCAAGTCGCAGGTCCAGGACGAGATTGGCCAGCGCCAGCGGGAGATGTTCCTTCGCGAGCAGCTGAAGACGATTCGCCGGGAGCTGGGCGAGGACGAGGAGAGCGATGAGCTCCAGGAGCTTCGCGACAAGCTCGCGGCACTCCAGCTGCCGCCCGAGGCGCGCAAGGAAGTCGATCGCGAGCTCAACCGACTGGGTCGCATCGGCCGGGAGTCTATGGAGTCCCAGGTCATCCGGACTTTCCTCGAGAACATCGCCGAGTTGCCCTGGAACAGCCGGAGTGAGGAGCACCTCGACCTGGTCGAGGCAGCCAAGATCCTGGAGGAGGACCACTACGCCTTGCAGGACGTGAAGGATCGGGTGCTCGAGTTCCTGGCCGTGCGGCAACTCCGCGACGAGTTGGAGAAGAAGGAGAAGGCGCAGCAGGCGCTTGAGGCGGACAAGGCGAAGGCGGAAGAGGCGGTAAAGACGGACAAGGCGGAAGAGGCAGACACCCCGAAGGCCGGCGAGGCGGTAAAGGCGGCCGAGGCGGACGAAGCCGCTGAGGAAACGACCGCCCCGACCGCGCCTCCCGCCGCGACTGCCTCCGATGAGAAGCGTGCCAAGGGCCCCATCCTGCTCTTCGTGGGCCCGCCCGGCGTGGGCAAGACCTCGGTCGCCAAGTCGATCGCGCGGGCGATGGGACGGAAGTACGTCCGCATCTCCCTGGGAGGCGCCCGGGACGAGGCCGACATCCGCGGTCACCGGCGTACCTACGTCGGTGCCATGCCCGGACGGATCCTCCAGGGGATGAAGCAGGCCGGCACCAAGAATCCGGTCTTCCTGCTCGACGAGGTCGACAAGCTCGGCGTCTCATTCCAGGGCGACCCGGCCGCGGCGCTGCTCGAGGTCCTGGACCCGGCCCAGAACGACACCTTCACCGACCATTACCTCGGCGTGCCGTTCGACCTGAGCGAGGTGCTGTTCATCTGCACCGCGAACTTCCTGCAGAGCATTCCGGCCCCGCTGCTCGACCGGATGGAGATGGTCGAGTTCTCCGGCTACACCGAGCGGGAGAAGCTGATGATCGCCCGGAAGTACCTGATCCCGCGGCAATTCACGGAGAACGGGGTGACGGCGGAGCAGCTCGAGATCACCGACGAGGCGGTCAGCGAGGTGATTACCGGCTACACCCGTGAATCAGGAGTGCGTCAGCTGGAACGGGAATTGGGCAAGCTGGCCCGGAAGGTGGCCCGCAAGATCGCCGCGCGGGAAGTCGAGCGCCTGGTGGTCGACAAGGTCATGGTGGACGACCTGCTGGGCCGGCCCAAGGTTCATCCGGAACGGGCCGCCCGCGAAGACCAGGTGGGTGTGGCCACCGGGATGTACTACACCCCGACCGGCGGCGACATCATGTTCGTCGAAGCTTCGACCATGCGGGGCAAGGGCGAGCTGGTCCTGACCGGCCAGTTGGGTGACGTGATGAAAGAGTCCGCCCGTGCCGCGTGGACGTACGCGCGGTCGCACGCGCCGGGGCTCCACATCAAGGAAGAGATGTTCGATCGGGACCTCCACATTCACGTTCCGGCCGGCGCCGTCCCCAAGGACGGTCCTTCCGCCGGTGTCACCATGGCCTCGGCCCTGGTGTCGACGCTCTCCGGTCGCCCGGTCCGGCACGACATCGCCATGACCGGTGAAATCACCCTTCGGGGCCGCGTGCTTCCGATCGGTGGAGTCAAGGAGAAGATCCTGGGCGCGGTGCGGGCGGGCATTACCCGGATCGTGCTGCCCAAGGAGAATGAGCCGGACCTGGAGGACCTCCCGGAGGAAGTCCGGAAATTGATCGAGGTCCATCCCGTGCAGGAGCTGGGTGAAGTGCTCGCCCTGACGCTGCGGGGCGCCACCTTCAAGGAAGGGCGCCTGCTCTTCGGTGACGAGAACCCCCGGGACGTGGCTCCGCTGTCACACTTCCAGCACTAACGCATGAGGGCGGATGGGCCGCATGGCCCATCCGCCCGGCAGTTCCCCCCCAGTCTCAGCCAATCACCAAGTGCAGGCCTGAACCATCAGCTCGGTAGTATCGTCTCGCCACCGGGAGGCCGAGCCCCATCCCGACGAGATCCCCCCCAGAGCGAAATAGCCGAGGTGGAGCACCAACGCCGCCCGGGCGACCTGGGCCGGATCGATCTCGTCCCGGAAGAAGCCGGTGGCCTGTCCGTCGGTGAGCAGATCGACCACCGGCCTGGTGGCCGCGTCCAGCCACTTTCCTTCCGCTTCGGCGTGGACCAGGAGTTGAGTGAGCTCGGGATGTCGGGCGAGGACGTCGAACTGTCCGCGCACCAGGCGACGCAATTGTTCGACGATGCCCAGACTCGCGTCCACGGGCTGGGAGAGAGCAGCCCCGATCCGCTCCGCCGCGGCGGCCAGGGCCGCGCGGTAAAGACCGTCCTTGTTTCCGAAATGGTAGTGAATGAGCTGCTTGTTGACCCGAGCCAGCTTCGCGATGCGGTCGGTGCGGGCGCCGGCCTTGCCGTGGGCGGCGAACTCGGGAAGGGCTGCGGAGAGGAGACGCTGTGGGGCGGTGGGCTCGCGATGAGTCACGCCTGACCTTTTCAACCGGTTGGTTGAATATACCAGGCCAGGTGGGACTCGCTACTCCATGCCCGGATTCTCGTCCGCGAAGTCCACCCGGTCCCGGCCACCCGCCTTGGCCCGATAGAGGGCTTCGTCGGCCATGGCCGCGACGGTGCTGGCCGAGGTGGCGTCCGCTGGATAGCACGCGATCCCCATGCAGACCCGGACCGGGATGGTCTCGTTCCCCACCACGGCGGGCCGCTCCACCAGCGCCTTGCGGAGCTTTCCGGCCAGCACTGCGGCCCCGGCCCGGTCGGTGCGCCGCAGGATCAGCGCGAATTCTTCACCCCCGTAGCGCCCGATCAGGTCGCTGGCCCGCGCGGTCGACTGGAAGATCTTGGCCACGTGGAGTAGGACCTGGTCTCCCACCAGGTGTCCGTACTTGTCGTTGACCCGCTTGAAGTGATCGACATCCGCCATGATGAAGGCGAACTCCTCGTCGTGGCGGCGGGCGTACTCGATCGAGTGCTCGAGTTCCGCCATCAGGGTGGCGTGATTCAGCAATCCGGTGAGCCCGTCCCGGTGCACCATCTCCCGTAGCCGTCGCCCACGTTCGGCCCGGTTGATCACCAGCTGAGTCAGGAGATTCTGATCCACCGGCTCGCTCAGGAAGTGGTCTGCCCCGGCCCGGATCGCCTCGATCTGATCGGCCACCCCGTCCTTCTCCGTGAGAAAGACGATGGGGATCAGGCCGAAGCGGGCGTCCTGCCTGACCAACCGAGCCAGGGAGAGGCCGTCCAGCTCTCCGGGAAGTCGGACGTCCATCAGCAGCAGGTCCGGCGTGTCCCGCGCCAGCATTTCGAGAGCGGTCACCCCGTCCTTGCATTGCGTGACCCTTACATTGGCCTGCTCCAAGAGGGCCACGATGCCGGTGGCCTGCGCCTCGTCCTCCTCGACCAGGAGCACCCGGGAAGGGGGCGTCCCGATCCGGGCCAGGGTCTTGGCGTACTTGGGCAGCTCCTGCTGGATCCGGTCGACCGGGAGCACCAGGTCGATCCCTGAAGCAATGGCACGGACCTGGTCGGTACTGTCCCCCGGATCCACCAGCACGATGGCGCGGGGTCGCACGGCACCGGCCGATGACCACGCGGTGGCGATCGCGTAGGCGTCGGTGACGTGGGCGTCCCGGATGATCACGAGGAGATCCGGGCGATCCGAAACGGGGAGCGACTTCGGCTCGCCGGCTCCGGTGTCCACCTTGACCAGGAAGCCCGAGGTCTCGAGCGCATGCTCGATCTGGTCGCGCAGTTTGCCGACCGGCCCCACGACCAGTGAGCGCCAGCCGAACTCGGCCGCCCGGACCGGCTCGGTGGGGAGACCGACTTCGGCGGCGGCCTGGTTGAACGCTCCCGACAGCCGCTGGACCGCGCCTTCCAGCCGCTCCACCGTCTGAGCCGAGGCCTCGGCACCCGGTTCGTCCTGAAGCCAGCGCTCAGTCTCTCGACTGATGTCGCTGATGATCGGGAAGCCATAGGAGCCGCCCGAGCCCGCCAGTCGATGAAATCGGGTCTTGAGAGAGGCGGTCGCATCCGGCTCGCCGGCCCGGTAGGCGGCGATGTCCTTCCGAAGCTCGGCCAGCCGTCCCGGCGCTTCCGCGATGTACTCGCGACGCAGGGCGTTGAAGGCTTCTTCGGGGGAATCGCTCATGACCTGCCTCGAAAATGATCGAAGACGATGTGCGCTGCCTTCACGAAGGCGGGCGCGGTGCTCCAGTGACCTCTGACCTCGTTGTCCAGTCGGAAACCCATCAGGGCGCTGTGGCCATCCACGATCGAAATCAGCGGCAGGCCGGGCCAGCCGTCGATCCCGGGAATGGTCTCCACCGTGGCGAACTGGAGCGGCACATTGGCGTCCGAGCAGAGCACCACTTCGAGGCCGGCGGAGACCACCCGCCGGAGTACCGGGCTCAAGAGCGGATACGCCTCGCCCGGGGCGATCAGCGAGACCGACTTGGTGGCCCGTGCGATGTCGTGGGAGAGTAGTTGCAGCGCTCCTCGCGGCGAATCGATCTCCACCACCGTCGGCGTGGGCGGGATCGACAGCGCCTCCAGCGCGTGCCCCAGCCGTTCCAGCGCCTGCCCCTGGCGATTGGAGATCCGCGCCAGCAAGGCGGTGGGCGGCTCCGGACTGAAGCGCCGAGGCCGACCCGCATCCACCCGGGCCGCGCCCTTGGTCACTAATCCCTCGAGAGCACTATAGGCGTTGGCCCGGGCCAGTCCGGCCCATCGGGCGATGGCGTACCCGGTGCCTGGCCCTGCGCTCAGCAGGACTTCGTAGACCTTGCTCTCGGTGGGAGTGAAGCCGAATGGAGTGAGATCGACCGCCGGCACAGTAGTAGTATCGGATACGCTGAGCAGCGGCGCAAGGCGGTTTGGACTAGCTGTAGTCCACTTGCCAACCCAGCAGTCGGGCGATCACCGCGAGCCGGAAAGTCACGTCCACCTGCTTCGATTCGAGCGACTTTCCTTCTCCGTCGAGCGGGAAGACGTGGTAGGTGATGTGATTCACCGCTTTGGGGAGCGAACGGAGATTCTTGGGACTCCAGACCCCTTCGGGCGTCACATCCTTGAGGACCCGGGCCAGCACCTTGGTCGCGACCGGGGCCGTATGCAGGGCGCCGATCCGGGCCAGGATCTCGATGTAGTAGAGGGCCAGCGGGAGATCCTTGGGGATTCCCTTGCTGTCGGCCTCGATCGGATCGCCCAGCAGCAGGTGCTGCGGCTTGAACGTTCGCTTTCCCACTCGAATCGCGTAGGCCTTCTTGGGGGCGGGCTGAGCCAGGTAGTGCCCCAGGCGGTCGGTGAATCCCGCTCGTTCCCGCTGGAGGTTCGGCATCGAGGCCAGCATCGCGACCGAGTACCAGCTCGGGGGATAGGCCTCCGGGTGGAGTACCGTCTGGCTGCCCGACCGCACGAAGGGCTTCTCGGCGATAGGACTGCGGAGGAACAGGGAGATGGCGGTCGCGATCTTGTGCGCCGATCCCCGGAGGCGTGGATCGTCCACCTGTCCCGCCTCCGCCAACGCCGCGGATGCCGCTTCCCGGATCACCTCCCGGGCCCAGAGTTGACCGGCTGGGTCGCCCTTGGCCGCCTTCTGGAACTCGAACAGCAGAGCAGGGTCTTCATCACGGGACAACTGCCGGAACAACACCCGATCGCTCAGCTTGAAGACCCGCGCGTCCCGGGGCCAGCCCAGTTGCAGCAAGCGCCGGTACTGGGGAATGGTGCCCGTGTCCTTGATGCCCAGGGCGGCAGACGGCACCAGCCCCATCAGGTTGCCGCCCCAGATCCCGTTGTCCTTTTGCTTCTTGACGATGGTCTGCCCGGGCTTGGCCGCCTGCACAGCCAACGCGGCTTGCTCGATGGTCTCGGGTGTGGCGAAGCCCGGCGGGGCCAGCTCGAGGTAGGTGCGGTACCGGATGCTCTCCCCACCGTGCTCGAGCAGCCACGTGAGAGGGATCCGATGGGATTCGGGCAGCTCTAATTGCACGCCAAGGCGCCGTGTTTGGGCGGGTTAAAAACGGCGCCAAAGATAAGCAGGAATCGGTGTTGGGTAAACAGCCACTTTCAGGGGTTTAGCCTCCTGGCGGCGTTCCACGATGAGACCTTGGGGGCTGGGAACCTGTCGCGGCGGGTCCCCGTGCCCGCCGCTGGCCTCGGATGATCGCGCAGCGGGCGGCCACGGAGGGCCGCCCCTACTTAACCCGCGCCTCCCCGGCCGCCCGGAACTCCGAGGTCGGGCTCCACGTGGGCGCCGCAGCCGCGGTGGAAGCTGCCAACGCCGCCCGCACGATGACCCGCAGCTGCTGGACCGCGCCGACCATCGAATACCAGGGCAGCATCTCGTCGCCCGGCTGATGGTAGCGCTGGTCGGTGTACTCCTTGATCTGGGTGTCGCCCCAACCCTTGGGCTTCCCGACGAAGGTGATTCCACTCTCCAGCGACAGGGCCGGCACCCCCACCTTGGCGAAGGAGAAGTGGTCCGAGCGAAAGAAGGACCCACGGATCAACGCGTCCTGGTTGATGGTGACGGCGAGCCCTTCGTCCTTGGCGGCTCGAGTGAACAGCTGGCCGAGGGTCGATTGGTCGACGCCCAGCGCGGCGATATCGGTGGTCCGGCCGAACAGGTTCATCACATCCATGTTGAGGACCGCCGCGATGTCCTTGAGCGGGATCGAGGGCCGCTCCGCGTACGCCTGTGACCCCAGCAACCCCGACTCTTCCGCCGTGAATGCGATGAATACGATCGAGCGGGCCGGCTTCACCCCGGATCTGACGAAGGCCTCGGCGGCGGCCAGGACTGCGGCGGTACCGGAAGCATTGTCCAGGGCACCGTTGTAGATCGAATCCCCATTCACCGGCGGGACGCGGATGCCGAGGTGATCGTAGTGACCGCCGATGATGACCGCCTCCTTGGCGTGCGGCCCTGAGCCGGGGATCAACCCGACCACGTTCGGGGCCGTCGAGCGAAGGATGGTGCTATTGACCGTTGCGGCGAGCTGGAGGTTGAGAGGGACCGCATGGAAGCCGCGCTTGGCCGCCTGGGCCATGAGCTGATCCAGGTCTGCCCCCGCCCGCTTGAACAGGCCTCGCGCGGAGGAATCCCGTATCCACCCCGCCACCACCAGCGATGTGGCCGGCGTCTCCAGGCGCACCTGCTGGCCGGTCCACGATCCCGTGACCGTGCTCCACCCGTAGGTGGCGCTCTCGGTGGTGTGAACCATCAGGATCCCGGCCGCTCCCTGGCGCGCGGCCTCTTCGATCTTGTAGGTCCAGCGGCCGTAGTAGGTGAGGATTTTCCCCTTGAACAGCGTGGAGTCCTGGAGGCCCGGGGTGTTGACCAGGCAGACCACGATCTTGTCCTTCACGTCCACGTTGGCGTAGTCGTTCCACAGGTACTCGGGGGCCACGATCCCATATCCCACGAACACCAGCGGAGCCTGGACCGTCACCGAGGGCTCGTTCCGCATCGACCAGAGGACGTAGTCGTCGCGATAGGCGAGCTTGGCGGAATCGGGCCCCGCTACCGCCAGAGTGGGATCCGGCGTCAACGCAATGATCGGTACCTGATGATTGTAGGTCCCGCTATCGCCGGCCGGCTGGAGGCCCAGCCGCTGGAACTGCGAGGCGATGTACTTGGCGGCCAGATCGCCCCCGCGGGTTCCGGTGCCACGGCCTTCCAGCGCGTCGCTGGCCAGGAAGTCGATATGGGCCCGCATCACCGTGGAATCCACCGCCCGCGCCAGCCTGGTCGCTGGAGTCACCGTTTGGGCCGCGAGCGGGGACACGAGGAGTGTTGCAGGGAGAATCAGGGCGAACCCGCGCAGTTTTCGCATGGTAGTTGGGAAAAGGTGGACCAAAGATAGTGAAGCGCGCTCCCGCTTCCACCCTCTAGCGCTTGCCTGGCCGGCCCTGTGGGTTGAAGGGCGAATCGGGCGCCCACCGGGGGGGATTCGGCGCGTTCGCGATATCGAGCGTCATTCGCACCAGCACCCGTACCTGCTGCGCGGTGCCGTCCATCGTGTACCAGAGCTTCACGTCGTCACTCGGCGTGTGGTAACGGGTCTCCCACATCGCCTCCTTCTGTTCCCGGCCCCATTCGGGCGGTCGGCCCTCGTAGTCGAGACCGCTCAGTAAGCGGATGGCCGGGATCCCTACCTGCATGAAGGAGAAGTTGTCGGAGCGGAAAAGCCGGCCTCGCCGAACGTCGTCAGGATCGACGTTGACCTTGAGTGATTCGGCCTTGGCGGCGCGGTCGAGTGCGGCGCCCAATGTCGAATGATCGGGAGCCACCGTGCCGATGTCCCGGCTCCGGCCCCAGAGGTTCATCACGTCCATGTTGACCATTCCTACGACGGTCCTGCCGCGTTGCCGCGCGACGAACCCCTGCGAGCCCAGAAGCCCCCGCTCTTCTGCCCCGAAGGCGACGAAGAAGATGGATCGGTTGGCGGTCGTCCCACTCCACCGGAAGGCCTCGGCCGCGGCCAGCACGCAGGCAGTACCCGACGCATTGTCCTCCGCGCCATTGTAGATCGAGTCTCCGTCCACCGGCTCCCGGATGCCGAGGTGGTCGTAGTGCGCCCCGATCACAACCGCCTGTTTCGCCAGGGGGCCTGTGCCGGGCAGGAGCCCCACGACGTTCTGCGTTTCCCAACGGCGGATCCGGGTCGCGACCCGGAGCCCGAGGCGGACGCTGAGCGGAACCGATCTGAATTCGCGATGCGTGGCCGTGGCGATCAGCGAATCGAGGTTGCGCGCCTGGCCGGCGATGATGCGTTGGGCCGCTGCTTCGGACAGCCAGCCCTCGATGCGAACCGAGGGGATCGGCTTCTCAATCGCCGTCAACTCATGCGCGAACCCGATGGTGTTGCCCCAGGCGAAGGGGGTGAAACGGGTGGTGTGGATCAGCAGGATTCCCGAGGCGCCGTGACGCATCGCCTCGTCCACCTTGTAGCGCCATCCCCCGTAGGGCATGCCGGTGTGGCGGTCGAAGATCGTGGAATCCGGATCTCCAGCGAGGGCGATCACCAGGCGCCCGCGCACCTGGGCTCCCTTGTAGTCGTCCCAGCCGTAGACCGGCGCGACGATGCCGAACCCCACGAAGACCGGACTATCGACCACCTCGCTCATGCTATCTGCCGTTTCGGACCAGAGGACGTAATCGGTGATGGGCCGAAACGACGCGGTGTCTCCCGAGACCTCGAGGCCGATCCCCGTGCTGGTGCGGGAGACCAGGGGCACCCGCTGGAGAAAGGAGCCGCTGTCCCCGCCAGGCTTGAGGCCCAGGCGCTGGAACTGGGCCGCGATATACCGCGCGGCCAGCTCGCCTCCCCGGGTCGCTGGGGCTCGGCCCTCGAGCGCGTCATCGGCGAGGAATTCCACGTGAGCTCGAATCGCCTGTTCGGAGACGGCCCGAGCGACCCGGTCTCCCGGGGTCTGGGCGGCGAGCGACGTTCCCATGGAAGCGAGAAGAAGGAGCACACTGGCTCTGGTCATGGCGCGTCGGGATCCCTTCCCAGGAACTTTTCGATCTCCCTTACCACTTCAGCCGGATGTGTCTCCTGCGGACGGTGCAGCGCGCCGGCGATGACCACCAATTGGCCACGTGGTATCTCCCGCACGATGGAGTCTCCCACCCAGGGGGGGATGGTCGGGTCTCGCTCCCCCCAGAGCACCAGGGTCGGCTGAGTCACTTTGTCGAACCGGCCGCGAAGGGCGGTGAAGTCGAAATCCTCCAGCACTTGATGCGAAGACTCCCGATAGGCCGGGTCGCTGAAGGGCTCGTACTCGGCGCGATCGGCGGGCTCGCTCATCCAGGCAGGGTCGTGCATCGGGAGCATGTAGGCGATCGTGCTGCCGACCCACCCTTTGCGCGGCCAGGAGACGGTCGAGTCCCCGAGCCATGGGCCCAGGGCCCAACCCGCTGGTGCAATCAGCACCAACGCGGTGACCGGGGGCGGCTGGGCGATGGCGGCCGCGGCCGCCACTTCACCGCCCATCGAGTGGCCTACGATCACCACCGGGCCCCGGATCCAGCGCGAGATGAAGTTCTGGATTCGGAGCGTCGTGGTGACCAGGGAGTAGGATCCGGCCGGCTTGTCACTCAGGCCGAAGCCGGGCAGGTCGATCGCCACTACCCGGTAGTGACGAGCCAACAGATCGAAGATGGGCCGGAAGCTGATCAGCGATTCACCGTACCCATGGAGCAGCAGCAGGGTGGTATCACCTTGGCCCGCCCGGACGGTCCTCACCAACACATCGCCCGCGGCCAGCCACTCGGCCTGATGCAGCGGCCGGTTGCGAAGGTGCTGGTCGCCGACCATGGCGATCGCGACCGCGCCCACGATAACGACCAGAACGAGACGCTTCACGCTATTGAGTCGGGCATCGCAAAAAGGCGAGAGAGCCTCGGCCCATGCCCAATGCAGCCTCCGAGCTCAGGGCCAGGCGGCCGTCGGGTAGCCAGTCCACTCCTTCTCCCTGGAGCTGGAGTGCGCCGGTTTCGCAGACTACCGGGGGATCGGCCGGCGTCAGGCGATAGCCATCCAGCATGAAGAAGAAGAGTCCGCTGTAGGTCCGGACGACGACCCGTTTGCCATCGGGTGCCAACGCGGCGTCGGTCACCCGCCGCCCGGTTCTTGCGCTGGGCTCGATGGGCAGTTGAGCGATGAACTGCGCCAGCGCCGGAGCCGGCTCGTGCCAGGCCGTCGCCGCGACCCGAAAGAGGCGGACCCCGTGGCTCCGCCCCTTGGTGATGAGCAGCAGATCCCCGCTCGGCGCCACAACCAGTGCCTCGGTGTCATGAGGGCCGTCGGGATACTTGATGACCAGACGGAATGCAGAGTCGGTCACCAGCGTGCCGGCTCCCGGCTGAACGATCGGTTCCCGCACCTTGTACACGGCGACCGTCTTTCTCCGTTCGGTGTTGTCTCCGGTATCCCCGATGTACAGGCAGTCGCCTCCGTCGCAGGGGGCCCGGGCGATCGCTTCCCAGTCGTAGTTCTTGGCGCCAGTCACCCAGAACATGCCGAGGTCGCGGCCGAGCGAGTCCGTCGCATAGAGGACCGGGTCGTCGCCCGAGTCGTTATGGGTCCAATAGATGCCGGGCTGGGTGCGGCTCACGGCCAGGCCGGAGCTCTCGCTCAACCGGGGGTTCTTGAAGGCGGCGGGGCCGCTGATGTCGGTGGGAGTGACCGAACGCCAGATCACGGATTGTGACGCCGCCGGCTGGCTCGCGGCCAGGAGCGCCAGCAACGGCGCGAGAAGGCGGCCGGGCATGCTGAATGGTAGCCTCGGCACCGAAACGGTCCAATCCTTGATCGCTCCTCCGGCGGCGGTCATCTTTTAGCCATCATGGAAAGCCTCAAATCGCGCAAACTCGAAAAGCTCCCCGCCTCGGTCCGCTTGGACGGGCGGATTCTCTTCCTGACCGAAGATCCGGCGCTGTTGCATCGCCAGCTGGCCGGCGAAGACCTGGCCTGGACCCCGGCGATCAAGCTCCGGGACGATATCTCGACCGACGAGATTACCCCGGCCTACATCTGCTACTACTACGACGAGACCCTGGGCCAGTTCCCCTATCTCGGCCTCAAGGCGGGGTCGGAATTTCCCGTGGTACGGGGCTCCGTCAAGCGGGGCGGGTTCGCGGTCTCGGTGAGCGGCAAGCGGCGCGGCAAGGGCTCCAGCCGCGAGCAGTCGCCTTATGCGGAGATGATGGCGGGGATCCGGCTGGTGATCGCGGAGAACATCGAGCGGATCTACCGCGAGAACTGCCAGAACCTGGGGATCTTTACCAGCACCGACTTCTCCTTGCTGGAACGGATCCGCCGGGGAGAGGCGATCCCGCTCTCCGTGTTCACCGCAGGCGAGGGGGACATCACCCGCGGGATCATCGAGTACGGCGGGCTCTTCCAGTACAACCTGGCTCGGCTCCAGGGGAAGGTGAAAGTCCCGGTCGTGGCCACGCCGAAGCGGCCGATGACGCTGTCGGAGAAGATCCTGGCTCGGCATTGGGTGACGGATCTCGCCGCGGACGCCATCGGCGTCCCCTACGTCAAGCCGGGCGATGAAGGCTTCGTCCGCACCGACGTTCGGTTCAGTCACGAGTACGTGACCCCGATGGCCGCCATCTTCTGGCGGGACTACGTGGGCCAGGACGAGAAGGTGGTGGACCCCGGCTCGATCTTCTTCTTCCGGGACCACCTGACCTTCCTCGAGCTGGCCATGACCGAGGAACGGAAGGCGGAAGGCTTGCTGGATGTGGCGCTCGAGCTCAAGAAGAAGCAGGAGGAGTTCGCCGCCGACCAGAAGATTCACCTGTACGGTGAGTTGCCCAGACTGCCGCTCCGCAATGCCCTGGCCCTGGGTTCCGAGGCGATCTGCCACTCCAAGATGCTGGAGAAGCACGCGCTGCCCGGGCAGATCATCATCGGGAGCGACAGCCACACGCCCCACAGCGGCGCCATGGGCTGCGTGGCCTTCGGGGTGGGGACCACGGCGATCTTCAATTCCTGGCTCACCAAGGACGTACGGATCAAGGTCCCGCCCTCGGTACTGATCAAGGTGGTTGGCCATCCGCCCAAGGGGATCACCGCCAAGGATTTCATGCTCCAGATCCTCCGCCATCCCTACGTCAAGAGCGGCAAGGCGATCGGGAAGATCGTGGAGTACGCCGGCCCCGCGGTGCAGGCGCTCTCAATCGACGAGCGGGCCACCATGACCAACATGGCGGCGGAGGTGGGCGCCTTCACCGGCCTGATCCAGCCCGACCAGAAAACCGTGGAGTTTCTGGTGCGGGAGCGGGGCATGGATCGACGAGAGGCGGAGGGGTACCTGGACGGGCTGTTCTCGGATCCGGATGCCGAGTACGAGGAGGTGATCACCATCGATGCCGACGCCTTGAAGCCGATGGTGGCCCTCCCGGGCGATCCCGGCAACGGCCTGTTCATCTCGGAGCTGGGCAAGCAGGTCAAGGTGGACATCGCCTACGCCGGCAGCTGCACGGCGGGGAAGAAGGAAGACATGGACATGTACGCCCGGGTGCTCAAGGAAGCGGCGGACGCGGGGCAACACATCCATCCCGACGTCAAGTTCTACATCCAGTTCGGCAGCCAGGACGTCAAGCGCTACGCGGAGGGGAAGGGGTATCTCGACATCTTCCGGAAAGTTGGGGCGGAGATCATCGAGCCCTCCTGCGGCGCCTGCATCAACGCAGGCCCCGGGGTGAGCTACGATCGGGAGACGGTGACGGTGAGTGCGATCAACCGGAACTTTCCCGGAAGGTCGGGGCCGGGACAGCTCTACCTGGCGAGTCCTTACACCACGGCGGCGAGTGCGTTGGCGGGGTACATCACGGCGTGGGAGCCTGGGTCGATGGCCTCAGGCCCCAGAGCGCAAGCGCGCTAAAGACCCCGGAGGCCGCGCTACCCATGGTGACCCACTGAACATAGGGAAGCCATTCGACCTGGCCGACCAGGTGATGGATTGGTGACAGGATCCTCGCGGCGACCCTGACCAGTATCAGATACACCCCAGCTCCAAACCCACAGGTAAGTCCCCGAAGAACGTGTAGTGGCCCCTCAGGGAGAGGCCACTGACTGTAGAGACCGCCGAA
>DATIWD010000124.1:0-2889 GCA_035519565.1 Gemmatimonadales bacterium
CTATTCAATCTCCAGCAAGAACCTCGGCACCTCCGCCGAAAACCGCGACCCGTCCTCCCGACGGAAGAAGTACTCCCCTTCCATATGCCCTGACGGCGACTTCAGCACGCAGAAGCTCTGGTACTCGTGGATCTGGCCCGGAGCGAGCAGGGGCTGTTCTCCCACCACTCCGTCCCCCTCAACCACGGTGTCCTCACCCATCGAGTCGTGGATCAGCCAGCGGCGCGAGAGGAGCCGGGCCGCCTGCTCGCCCACGTTTTCGATCCGGACGAAGTAGGCGAAGACGAACTGCTCGCCTTCGGGCCTCGAGCGGTCCGGCAGGAAGGCCGGCCGCACGGTGACCCGGATGTCGTTGGTCAGCCGGTAGTAGAAGGGCTTGGTGGTCATCTGCGTTAGTGATTGTCTGACGGCGCGGCGGTCTGGCCCGCCGGCTGCGGTACCAGCACGCGATCGAACAGCTTCAGGATCCTCCGGTACTCGTCGGTCCATGAGCTGGGGCGCACGAAGCCGTGGTCCTCGACCGGGAAGATCGCCATCTCCCAATCGGTCTTGCCCAGCTCGATCAGCCGCTGAGCCAGCCGGACCACGTCCTGGAACTCCACGTTGGTGTCCACCATCCCATGCAGGATGAGCAGCGGGCGATTGAGACCCTCGGCGAAGTAGATCGGCGAGGACTGCCGGTAGGCGACCGAGTCGGTCGGCGGAGCGTTGAGGATGCGGACGGTGTAGCCGTGGTTGTAGTGCGACCAGTCGGTCACGCTCCGGATGCCGGCGCCGGCCCCGAAGTGCTGGCCCTCGGTGAACAGCGCCATCAGTGTGATGAACCCGCCGTAGCTCCCGCCATAGATCCCCACTCGCTCCGGGGGGATCCCGAACTCCTTCTGGAGATAGCGCGAGGCGTCCACCTGGTCCTGAAGGTCGCGGCCGCCCATGTGACGGTAAATCGCGACCCGCCAATCGCGCCCGTAGCCGGCGGAGCCGCGGTAGTCGACGTCCAGCACCACGTAGCCCTTGGACGCGAGCAGATGGTGGAACATGTATTCGCGGAAATAATAGGACCAGTAGTTGGCCACGTTGTGGAGATAGCCCGCGCCGTGCACGAAGATCACCGCCGCGCCGTTGGGCTCGGCACCCAGGTCCTTGGGACGGTAGATATGCGCGGGGACCTGAACCCCGTCCGAGGCCGGAATCATGACGATCTCGGGGTTGATCCAGGGCCCGGCCAGCCATTCGGCCGTGGATGAGGTCGTGAGCTGGACCAGGTCGGCACCCGGCTTGTTGGCCTCGAGGAAGATCTCGGGTGGCCGGTCGGCGGTCGAGAAGGTGTCCGCCAGCCACTTCCCGTCGGGAGAGATCACCACGCCGTGTCCGCCAGGCCGAGTGGTCAACTTCTCGCGGGCGCCGCCGGTGACGGTCATGCGATAGAAGTGGCGTTCGTAGGGCGAGACTTCCGAGGAATGGAACCAGAACCACTTCTTGTCGGGCGAGAGCTGAGCGTCCAGCACTTCCCACTTCCCGCTGGTCAGCTGGCGGCGATCGTTGCCATCGGGCAGGATCGAGTAGATGTGGGCGTAGCCGGTTGCCTCGGAGACGAACCAGACCCGACCGTCAGGCAGCCACCCGGCGCAGTCCACGCAGGGGCCATCCACCCAGGCGGTGTCTCTCAGGACGTCCACCGGATTGGTCTGGCCTGAATCGGGCCCGACCCGGAGCAGGTAGCGCGCCTTGTAGTCGGCGGTGAGAAACCAGACCAGCCCCGCCTTGCCATCGGTACTCCAACCGGTCAGCTCGGTGTCCGAGATTTTGGCGGCGCTGTCCTCCGCGATGGGACGGATCCAGTCCACCCGGCCGGATGGGAGGTGCATAAGCCCGACTCGTCCCTGTTCCTGCGCATCGCCCGCGTTGCTGCGGCCGGGGATGTCCTCGGTATAGCCGGTCTTGGTGACGTAGTTGGGGACCTTGGTAGCGAGCGAGTCGGCCTTGATCGCGGTGAGAATCAGCACCGCCTGCCCCGCCGGTGAGACGCTCAGGTCGGCGATCCGCTCATCCTTGCCGAGGTAGAGAGTCTTGGGATGCAGCGCCTCGCGCGCGGCCTTGTCCTGCTTGGTGAGGCTATCGCCGTGGATCTGGTCCCGGATGGCCTCGATCAGGCTCCGTTGTTCCTGTTCCACCCATTTGCGCTGAGGCGAGGCGGCGGAGTCCTCCTTGGGGGCCGGGCCGGCTCGAATATCGGTGAGCTGCCTGACCCCACCGTCGGTCAGGTCCGTCACAAAGACATTGTCGTCCCGGAGGAAGTAGACCCGTTTGCCGTCGGTGGAGAAGACGGGCTTGGTCTCCGCCCCAACGGTGGCGGTCAGGCGCCGAGCGGGAGCGGCCTTGAGCGGAACCAGGTAGATGTCTCCCCGATACTCGACCACTCGGCTTTTCCGGTCAGGCGACCAGTCACCTTGGGCGAAGTAGGGACCCACCGAGTCGGCCTGGGCCACGCTGAGCGACTCGGGCCTGGCCCCGGCCTCCGCCTTGATGCGATAGGGTCGAGAGGGCTCTCGACTTGGGGTGCCCGGCGGCGACCAGGTGAAGGCGAGCCACTTGCTGTCCGCACTCCAGCGGAGGTCCTCGGGAGGATGCCCCACGATCTCATATCCCCGCATGATCGAGGGGATGGAGAGGTCGAAGGGTTTAGCCTGCTGGCTGAGGAGAACGGCTGGAATCAGCGGCGCCAGGAGAGTCAGACGACGGGCAAGAGGCATGGGGCAAGAGGTTATTGGGACCGGGGACCAGGGATCAGCAACTACGGCCGACAATTGGGGCAAGAATCTACCTGCCTGCTGGGCTCGTACCTAGAGGGCCGTTCCCCTGCGGAACCCCTGGCGACCCAGAGGCGTACCA
>DATIWD010000125.1:0-6584 GCA_035519565.1 Gemmatimonadales bacterium
ACCTTGGCGAACTCGGCCGCCGAGCCGTAGCGATCGGCGGGTACCGGGGCCAGGGCTCGCGTGATCGCCAGGTCTACCGCCTCGGGTACCGACGGCCGCATCCGCCGGACGCTGGGCACTTCGCCCGAGAACCGCTTGGCCAGAATCGCCTGCGGCGTGGGGCCGGTGAAGGCCGCTTCACCCGCCAGCATCTCGTAGAGCACGCAGCCTAGCGCGTAGATGTCGGTCCGGGCGTCCACCTCGGCGCCGCCGCTGGCCTGCTCGGGACTCATGTAGGCTGGGGTGCCCATGGCGAGACCGGTCTCGGTCAGCCGTTCGCCGCCGGCGCCCAGGGCCCGCGCGATCCCGAAGTCGGCCACCAACGGGTGCGCGCCGGTCAGCAGGATGTTCTCGGGCTTGATGTCGCGATGGATCACCCCGTGCTGGTGAGCGTAGTCGAGCGCTTCAGCCGCCTCCCGCGCGATCTGCACCGCGTCCTCGACCGAGAGCTGGCGCTCGCGATTGAGCCGGTCGCGCAACGTCTCCCCTTCGACGAAGGGCATGGTGAACCAGAACAGCGCCGGATCGCGGCCGCTGGCGGGAATCTCACCGGAGTCGTGGACGGTGAGGATATGCGGATGCTGGAGCCGGGCTGCGAGCTTGATCTCGCGCTGGAATCGCTCGGAGCCCAGACTCGCGGCCAATTCGGGATGCAGAACCTTCAGGGCGACGGGACGATCGTGCCGGAGGTCCTTGGCGAGGTACACGGTCGCCATTCCCCCGCGCCCCAGCTCGCGCTCGATGGTGTAATGGCCGGCGAGAGCGGTCTGGAGTTGGGCGAGGCGGTCGGTCATTAGTTATGAGGGAGTTGGTGGCCTGTGAAAATAGGCTGAAATGAGGAAAAGGGCACGGGGTAAGAGGCAAGAGGAAGGCACTGGGCACTCGGCACTGTAAGGGGTCGGGACTGAGGACTGAGTAGAGTCGCAAGTCACAAGTCGCAGGGGCTTGCGGCTGGCGTCTATTGACCTTTCCTGCATTATCCGCCCTGTCCGCCCTGTCCGCCCTGTCCGCCCTTGTATCCCTTCGTCCGCACCCCGATCTCCCTCTTCCCGACTACTTCCCCAGGCGGTATAGAAGCACCGCCGCCCTTTTCGCCTGCATCGTCAACGTCGGCAAATCGATCGCTTCCTCTGCCGTGTGTTCGCCACGACCTTTGGGGCCCAGGCCGTCCATCGCCATGGGGACCAGCTCGGCGACGAAGGAGACGTCGGCGGCGCCGGCGCGGCCCGGATCGGTCGCGGCGACCGCGCCCAGGCCGAGGTCGCGGCTGGCCTGGTCGTAGAGAGTGAGGAGCTTGCGATTGCCCTCGGTGGGCGCCATCGGTGGGTAGCCGTCGTCGAAGGTCAGCTCGGCCGAGGTGTGGGGGAGCGAATCGGCGACCACGGCCCGCATGGCGGCCTTGGCGCGATCCAGTTGCTCGCGCGAGAGGGTGCGCAGGTCGCCGGCCACGATGGCCGTCTGGGCGATCACGTTCGTCTTGCCGAACGCGGTGCCGCGGGCCTGGACCGGATCGAACTCCACCGAGGTGCCGCCGACGATGGTCCCAGGGTTGAAGGTCAGGTAGGCCTCGTTCGACATCTTCTCGCGAAAGGCGTTGAGGATCCGGGCTGCCTCAAAGATGGCGCCGGACCCGATCGAGTCGCGGAAGATCTGGGAGGAGTGGGCCGGCTTGCCGGTCACCTTGAGGATCCAGGCGGTGGTGCCTCGTCGCGAGATCGGGGCGGTGTGGGGATCGTTGTCCGCGTTCTCGAAGCCCAGCGCCGCCGCCGCCCCGCGGGCGGCATCCACCAGCGGCTGGCGCGCGAGGTAGCGGGGCTCCCCGGTGTCCTCTTCGTCTCCAGTGAGTACCACGGTGACGCTGATCCGGTCGAGCGCCTTGGCGGCGGCTAGCGCCTGCAGGGCCTGGAGGATCACCACGTCTCCACCCTTCATGTCGGAGACGCCGGGACCGCTGGCGGTGTTCTCATCCAGCTGCTGGTACTTCTGAAATGGACTGTCCTGTTCGAAGACCGTATCGAGGTGGCCGATCAGCAGCACCCGGGGCGCCTGCCCCTTTCCTTTACTCTTGCGCTCCGCGATCAGGTGGCCGGCCCGATGGAACGGGGCGCCGTCGATCCACCGGGTGGTGAATCCCAGCTCGTCGAACTCGGCTCGAAGCATGGCCCCCACCCGGGTGACGCCGTCCAGGTTCATGGTCCCGCTGTTGACGTCCACCAGCTGCTGGAGCAGCGCCCGGGCCTCCTTCTGGTGGGCGTCTACGTAGGCCGCGAGCTGGCGCTCGACCGGGGAGAGGACCTGGGCCGCGAGGGTGACCGGCGCGAGCAGGGCCAGTAGGGTCAGGCGAATGGTGGATCGCATGGTTCGGATGGCTGGGGTTGCCGTGGGCGAAAAGCGCCGAATCTTTATCAGTCGGGGCGGCAGGGCGCCAGGGTCTCCTTGAAGGAGCGGGCGATGATCGACCAACGGACTACCAATCTGCTGCTCCGCGCGGCGCGCCGAGCCACTGAGCACGCCCACGCGCCCTACTCCCGCACCTACGTGGGTGCCGCGGTCCTGACCTCCGACGGCCGGCGGTTCACCGGGAGCAACGTGGAGAACCAGAGCTACGGGCTCACCGTCTGCGCCGAGCGGTGCGCCGTGCTCAAGGCGATCTCGGAGGGGGCCAAGCGAATCGTGGCCCTGGCGGTCGCGGTGGATCCTGACACCTCCAAGGTTCCGTTCCCGCCTTGTGGCGCCTGTCTCCAGGTGCTGAGTGAGTTCATGCCCCGGAACGGTGTGGTCATCGTGGATCGGTTGGGCACCTTCAAGCTGTCCGAGCTGGTTCCGGTGCCGTTCAAGCCCAAGCTGGGGAAGAGCTAGGTCATCGCGTTGATGGTGATTCCGAGGGTAGGGGTCACCAGCAGCGTCTGGGCCACCACGCAGTAGCGCTCGGTCAGCTCCTTCAATTTGGCGAGTTGCTCGGCCGGCGCGTCGGTGTCGAGCTCGAAGCCCAGGCGGATGGTCTGAAATCCGGTCGGCACCTCGCGCGACATCCCCAATGTCCCCCTGAAATCGAGATCACCCTCGGCTCGCACCGCTCCGCCCCGGATCGAAATGCCCATCGCCGTCGCGACCGCCTGGAGCGTCACGCCCGCGCAGGCAGCCAGGGCCTGGAGCAGCATGTCTCCCGAACAGGCCTGGGTGCCATCGCCGCCGGTGGCGGGATGGAGGCCCGCGATCGCGACGCCGGCCCAGGTCGGCACCTGGCAGGTCACCGTCTCGGAGTTGAGGGTTCCGCGGGCCTCGAGGGTGACCTGCGCGGCCTTGGGATCGGTGCGATAGCGCTCCTTGAGCGGGCGCTGGAGGTTGCGGATTTGTTCTGGCGTCATTGCTGCTCTGGTAGAGGGGTCCTGAAAGGGAAAGGGGAAAGGGGAAAAGGGAAAGGGGGAGGAGAGCGGGAGAACGGGAGAACGGGGGAACGGGACTGGGGACCGGGGACCAGGGACCAGGCAAGGCATCGGGCTTCACGCGCCCAGGGTGTGTCATTCCGGGCGAAGCGAGGAATCTCAAGGGTCGGGTGCAGATGGAGCCATGAGATCCCTCGCTATGCTCGGGATGACAGTCATCTGATGCCTGATGCCTGCTTCCTGATGCCCGAGCCGAGCAGAGCGCCGAGTGCCGAGTGCCGAGCGCCTAGTGCCGAGTGCCTCCACGCGGTAGGATAGAGCCGACGCCCCACCCTCGAGGCCCCATGCCCCAGGACAATGGCATTTCGACCGTTCCTCACGTCATCCAGCTCTCGGTGGCGCCGGTGTTTCTGCTGTCCGGCATCGGGGCGATGATCGCCGTGATGACTAACCGGCTGGGCCGGATCGTGGATCGGGCCCGGGTGCTGGAAGGCAAACTACCGACCGACCCCGCGTTGGCGGAAGCCGCGCACCAGGAGTTGCTGACCCTTTCTCAGCGGGCCCGGGAGACCGGGCATGCGATCACCCTGTGCACCGTCACCGCATTGCTGGTCTGCGGGGTGATCGTCCTCCTCTTTCTGGGCGCCTTTCTCAAGTTCGACGCCTCGATTCCGGCGGCAGTGCTCTTCGTGGCGGCCATGCTGGCGTTCATGGCTGGCCTGGTGCTGTTCGTGAGAGAGGTGATGGTGGCGACGGCGACACTGAGGATCGGGCATCACTGACGCCAACGTGACCGCCGCCTCCAACGCGTCTCCCGCCCGCCGAGTCGCCTCCATCGACGCCGCCCGCGGCGTCGTGATGATCATCATGGCCCTCGACCACGTCCGGGACTTCATCCATCGCGGGGCTATGGTCTTCAACCCCACCGACCTGACCCAGACCACGCCGATCCTTTTCTTCACGAGGTGGATCACCCACATCTGCGCCCCGAGTTTCATGTTCACGGCGGGGCTGGGGGCATTTCTCTGGCTCCAGCGGGGCAAAACCAGGCGAGAGCTCTCGAAGTTCCTCTGGACCCGCGGCCTCTGGCTGATCCTGCTCGAGCTCACGGTCATGCGGCTGGCCTACAACTTCGACTTCTCCCTCAAGTACCCGTTCCTGCTCCTGGTGCTCTGGGTCCTGGGCGCCTGCATGATCGGGCTCGCGGCGCTGATCTGGATCCCGATCCGCGCCCTCACCGTTCTCTGCGTTTTCGTGATCCTGCTGCACAACACCCTGGACCGGATCAGCCCCGCGATGTTCGGTTCCGCCGGCGGGATCTGGAACGTGATCCACCAGCCGGGCGTGTTTGCTATCGGCGGGCTGATCTTCATTCTGGGCTACCCGCTGATCCCCTGGGTCTTCGTGATGGCTCTGGGGTTCTGCGCCGGCCAGCTCTACCTGATGGAATCGGAGCAACGACGCCGCTACCTCCTGATCCTCGGCGCCGCCGCCACGATCGGGTTCTTCGTCGTGCGCGGCCTCAACATCTACGGCGACCCCATCCCCTGGTCTCACCAGAGCACGCCGACGTTCACGGTGCTCTCGTTCCTGGATACCACCAAGTATCCGCCATCGCTCGCCTTTCTCCTCATGACCCTGGGGCCGGCTCTGCTGCTGCTGGCCTGGTTCGAACGGGTGCAGTGGACCGACGGGAACCCCCTGATCGTCTTCGGCCGAGTGCCGCTGTTCTACTTCGTAGTCCACTTCTACCTGGCGCACGCTGCGGCAGTGGTGCTGGCCCTGGTCCGCTACGGGAGCAGCGCCTGGCACTTCATCTGGAGCCCAGTGCCGTCGATGGGCGCACCCAAGGGTCTCTATCCTCCGGACTTCGGGTACGACCTGTGGGTGGCGTACCTGGTCTGGGCCGTGATCGTGGTGGGGCTGTATCCGGTGTGCCGGTGGTTTGGTGGAGTGAAGGCGGGACGGGGCAAATGGTGGTTGAGTTACTTGTAGGCACTTGGTACTGGGCACTCGGCACTCGGCACTCGGCACTAGAGACGTGGGACCGGGGACCAGGGACCAGTTGCGGGCACTCAGAACCTAGAACCCAGAACTCAGAACCCAGAAATGGGCACTCGGCACTCGGCAAATGAGGGATTATCGCTAACCCGAAAGGGAGACCATGAAGACCGCGCTTCCGTTCGTCCTTGCGATTGCACTGGCCTCGTGCTCAGGATCCGCCGGCTCGGCAAGAGAGGCGTCGGCCACTATGCTCGAGCTGGGGCAGATGAATCGGGACTTCGTGGCGGCGCTGAACGCCGGGGACGCCGCCAAGGCCGCTGCGCTCTACGCGGAGGACGCGGTAGTCATTCCGCCGGGAGAGGCGATGGTTCGAGGCAGGGCCAATATCGAGGCCTACTGGAAGAGCGCCATCGAAGCGGGCGCGGGCAATGCGACCGTCGAGACCATCGACGCCCAAAGCTCAGGGTCGCTGGGGTACGAGATCGGGAGCTTCACGCTGACTTCCAAGGGCCCCGACGGAAAGCCCGTAAAGGAAAGCGGTCGCTACATCGAATTGCTGAAGAAGGGGCCCGACGGTCGCTGGTATTCGACGGCGGGGATCTGGAATGAGGCGCCGAAGTGAACGGGGCAGGACTGAGGACTGAATGGTAGTTGGGAGCTAGGAGCTGGGAGCTAGGAGAGGTCAGGGGTCAGGGGTCTGGAGTCAGTGCTGAGGACTGAGGACTGAGTGGGAACTGGGAGCAGGGTCCTGCTGGGATTCCTCGCCGGCGTCGTCGCAGTCGGCGGGCTCGTGGTCTGGGCTGGTTATAGCAGGGCGGTCGCTGCGGCCCGGGAGCGGTTGAGCCACGGGAGCCAGGTCATCGCCTCGGCGCGATTCGGGCAGATCGAATTCGCGACGATGGGAGCAGGCACGTCCCTACTGGTTTCCCATGGAGCCGGAGGGGGATTCGATCAGGTCGCCGCCGCGGTTGGGCCGATGGTAGCGGCCGGGTTTCAGATCATTGCCCCTTCCCGCTTCGGCTATCTCCGCTCCGCCAACCCCAGCGACCCCTCGCCGGCCAACCAGGCCGATGCCTACGCCGAGCTGCTGGACTCGCTGCGGTTGGAGCGGGTGTCGGTGATGGGGATCTCCGCCGGCGCCCTGGCGGCTCTCGA
>DATIWD010000126.1:0-11206 GCA_035519565.1 Gemmatimonadales bacterium
CGATGATCCGGGGCTCGGAGTACCAGCGGCGAATCAGCAACCCACCCAGCGCAAAGAGCGCGAGCCCGAGGATCGCGGCTACCACACCCGAGGTGCTGGCGTTCCACTCCAGGTAACGCGTGAGCACCACCAGGAGCAGCACGCTCAGGCCCAGCGCTAATCCGCTCAGACCCCAGAGGAGCCTGGCTCGCCAGCGCGCGGCGACGCGCTCGAAGATCGGGTGAGAAGTACTCATGCGCGCGAGCGGAACCAATCCAGCGAAACGGCGCGCTCCAACCCGAAGGCGAGCAGGGTCAGGAGCCAGACCGAGAACGCCAGGTCAGGACGGGCCGGTCTCGACTCGATCGGCGAAGCGTCCTTCGCGACCAAAGCGGGAACCACCTGGGATGGAGCAACTCTGAGATCCCCCTCGCTCGGGCCCAGCCAGAGCGATCCGATCAATCGCGGCAAGGCGGGGGTCATGACCAGGTCGGTCCAGTCGGGGTGGAGCCGGATTCGCAGGCGATACACCAGGCCGGCTCCCGTACGAGTCACCGACAGCACCGGCACGCCGTACTCGTCGGTCCAGAGGGCGGCCTCGTTCTTCTCCAGGGTGCGGGTCGAGCGACGGAAGAGATGGGCCTGGGCTGGAAGACTCGGGCCGGTGATGAGCAGCGACTCCAGGGTCTCCACGGAATCATCGGCCGGATCGACTAGCAGAGTTGCCCCGGCCTCGACGCGGGCCTTCAGCCCATCGGGCACCGGATCGCCACCCAGCCAGATGATCCAGATCGAAGGACTGGCGTCTTCGGCCGGAGCACTCGCGCTCGACGGAGGCCGCCGAAGCAGTCGCACCCGAACTCCCGCCTCCTGAGCGGCAGCCTGGAGTGCAGCCACGAGGTACCGCGCGTCATCGCGCCGGGTCGCCGGGGCGTAGAGCTCGACCGTCTTCACCGAATCGGCGATGCTCGCACTCTGAGCGGCCGACCCGCTCACCAGCCGCCACTCGACCCTGGCCTTGAGCCGAGGGCGTTCGCCGCGGAAATAGCGGGCGTTGTCGCTGGTGACTACGGAGAAGCGAGTAGCGGGAGGAGCCAGTTGCTCGGCTTCTCTGAGGAGCGACCAGTAGTCTGTAAGGGCGGGCAAGGCGGACAAGGCGGGCAGGTCCGTCGAGGCGGGCAATGCGTCGCCAGGGATCCAGTGCGGCAAACCAGGCGAGAGAAGATGAACCTCACCTACTCGAGCGAGAGAATCGATTAGCGGGCGATACTGTGAGTCCCGCGCGACATCGGGCCCGATCAGGACCCACTCATTGGTCCCCGCAACCGCGGGGCGATGGCGCCAGTAGGGCCCCGCCAGCGCCAGCGCGAGCAGCGCCACGACGGCGAGCCGGAGCAGCAGGAGCCAGAGATCGTGGAGCTTGAGACTGCGAGACTGATAGGCCGGGCTCTCGTGCATCCAGCGAATGCTGCCGACCTTCACCACCCGCCCGGCTCGGCGGCTCACCAGGTGAGCGACGATCGGGACCGCCAAGGCCAGGAGGCCCAGCAGTCCCAGGGGAACCAGCAGGCCGATCATGAGCAGGATGGGCGAACGGCGGTCACATCACCCGCTGTCTGGCCTGAAGGAACGATCGGAGGGCTGCGTCCAGCGGCTGGTCGATCGGGAGGGCCAGGTATCCGATTCGCCGCTCCTCCAGCTCATTGCGGATCGCCTTGAGATCCCGGGCCGCGGCGGCGAGATAGGTGGCTTTGAGCGTCGCGGGATCCACCTCCACCCGCCGTCCCGTCTCCAATTCCTCGAACGTGGTCGGCTCGGCGTAGTTGAACTCCAGCTCCGCCCGCCCGATCAGATGAAAGACGATCACCTCGTCCCTCAAGGCGGCGATCCGCTGGAGCGCGCTCCGGATCTCGGTGCTGCGTTCATGCAGGTCGGTTACCAGGATCGTGAGGTTGCGGCCGCCCGTGGCGAGCAGCCCCTGGAGCCGGCTCCAATCGGGCCATGGCTCGCCCGGAACCAGGACTTCGAGTTCCCGGAGAATCCGGTGGATGTGATGATGGTGCCGAGCGGGTGGGACCAGGCCGACGGCTGGGTGGCGCATGGCGTAGAGGCCGACCGCATCGCCCTGTCGGTGGGCCAGCACCGCCAGCGAGGCGAGCAGGAACCGGGCATAGTCGAACTTGCTGATCCCCTCTTCCTCGTGGGCCATGGACCCGGTGGCATCGAGGAGGAGCCGCACGGTGACGCTGGTCTCGATCTGGGATTCCCGGACGAAGTAACGGTCCGAGCGGCCGAACAGCTTCCAGTCGATTCGCCGGAGGTCGTCGCCGTGCTGATAGCTCCGATACTGGCTGAACTCGAGCCCCGCGCCCGGCAGCCGGCTGGGATGCGCCCCGAACATGAACCCATCTACCACCGACGTCGCCACCAGCTCGAGATCGCGGAGGGCGGCGAGGGTCTTGGGGTCGATGAAGCGGTAGGAGGCGTAGCTCATAACGGCGGGGAACGGGGGAACAGGAGAACGGGAGAACCGGCTCTACTGCGGTCCACCAAGCCATCCCAGCGTGTCATCCCGAGGGACCCCGAGCATGGCGAGGGGCCCGTGGGGATCTCAGGGCTCGGGGTTCCGAGGATGGCGACCCTTGAGATTCCTCGCTCCGCTCGGAATGACAGCCCGCGGCAAGGGACGTCCAATTCCCTAAATACCCGTTCCCGCATTCCTCCCTAGCCCAACGGGCTCCTCGGCTCCGGCGTCTCCTGCAGCAGCCGCTGGGTCACCTGGTCGGCGGTGATCCCATCGGCTTCGGCCCGGAAGCTGACCAGGACGCGATGGCGGAGGACCGGGGGAGCGACCGTGCGCAGGTCGTCGAGCGTGACTGAGTAGCGGCCTTGGAGCAGCGCGCGCGCCTTGCCACTCAGCACCAGCGCCTGGCCGGCCCGGGGGCCGGCGCCCCAGCGGACCCACTCGCGCACGAACCCGCTTCCGGAAAGCTCGGGCCGAGTCTCGCGGGCGAGGCGGGCGGCGTAGGAGAGCATGGCGTCGCTCACGCGGACCGAGCGGGTGAGCTGCTGGATCCGGAGGATCTCTCGCGCCTCCACCACCGGGCGGGCCTGCGCCGTCTCTCCCCCGGTGGTGCGGCGGAGGATGTCGAGCTCTTCGGCCTCCGCGGGATAGCCCACCCGGATATAGAGCAGGAACCGGTCGAGCTGAGCCTCGGGCAAGGGATAGGTCCCGGCCTGCTCGATCGGATTCTGGGTGGCGAGCACGAAGAAGGGCCGCTCCAGCGGATAGGTGGTCCCGCCGTAGGTCACGGCATACTCCTGCATCGCCTCGAGCAGCGCGGCCTGGGTCTTGGGCGGAGTCCGGTTGATCTCGTCGGCCAGCACGATGTTGGCGAAGACCGGCCCCTTGTTGAACTTGAAGAAGCGCCGGCCGGTGGCGTGATCCTCCTCCAGCACCTCGGTGCCCAGGATGTCGGTAGGCATCAGGTCCGGGGTGAACTGGATCCGGCGGAAGGTCAGATGCACCGCGTCGGCCAGGGTCCGGATCATCAGGGTCTTGGCCAGGCCGGGAACACCCTCGAGCAGGCAGTGCCCGCCGGCGAGAAAGGCGGTGAGCAGCTGCTCGACCGTCTCCCGCTGGCCCACGATGACCCGCCCGACCTCGGTTCGCAGCGACTCCACCTTCTGGAGCAGCCCGGCGATCTCCGGCTCGGTGAAGCTGGGAGTGGTGACGGTGCCCGGCTCAGTCACGGTGGCCATGCGGAATCCTCAGGCGGTCATGGCGTGGACCACGACATTCACGCCGAACTTGGTGTTGTCTTCCGCCAGGAACCGCTTGTTGCGGAAGTCGTAGTCCCACTCGCAGCCGTAGTCCTTGTTGCTGTAGAGCAGGGCGATCCGGCCGTCCAGGGTCACCGCCTTGAGATACTCGTGCACCAAGTCGTCGCCCCAGCCGTTGAGCTCCAGTCCGGTAGCCGGTGGACCGTCGCTGAACCGGAAGAACGAGCGATAGATCTGATGGTCCTTGGGGATCTTCCGGAGCGCCTGGGGGCCGAAGATCTGGGCCACCTGGGCCTCGAACGACCGGGCGAACAGCCCGTCAATGTCGTGGTTGCAGTCGTCCGCGAAGACGAAGCCGCCCTGGTGGAGGTAGCGGGTGAAGTGATCCCGCTCCTGGGTGGTGAACTGCACCAGCCGGTGGCCGGCCATGTAGCTGAAGGGCGCGTCGAAGACGGCGGTAGACGCGAGGGGAACGATCTGCTCCCGGGGATCGACTTCGATGGTGGTGTACTCGATCAGGGAGTTGAGCAGGTTGGCCGGCATCCGCTGGTCCACGTCCCAGTCGCCGGAGGCGTACTGCCAGCGGGTGAAGGTGAAATCGGCCCGCCGCTTGCCGAAGGCCATGGCCCGCGCTTCGGCCCCAGGTGCCAGGGCGATGGCAGCGGTGCCCATGAGGGCGGCACGGACGAAGTCTCGACGGCGCATAGTATGGAAAGTAACCGAGTGCCCGCCTCCGTTTGGGAGAGTACTGAGTACTGAGTCCTGAAAATCGGTTCGGGGGTCGGGGTAACCAGGAACTGTCATTCCGAGCGCAGCGAGGAATCTCGGTCCATGGTTATCAAGACCCGGAACCGAGATCCCTCGGCCCCGTTGCTCCGCAACGGTACCCTCGGGATGACAGCCCTACCAATCGGGACTCCCTGAGGTAGGCCCGGTTCCCCGTTCTCCCGTTCTCCCGCCCCGCCTACACCGCGTCCGACAGACTCGTGAACGTAAAGTCCCGGAGTCTCATCGCCGGAATCAGGCTGGGGATGTTGAACTCGCCCACCACCCGCTCCTGCTTGCCCAGGGCATCGAGGTTGTTCAGCATGATGACCGGGCTCTCGTTCCAGCGCAGGTTCTTGATGGCGTACTTGATCTTGCCATCTTCGATATAGAAGGTGCCATCCCGGGTGAGCCCGGTGTGCAACACGGTCTGGGGATCGACCTGGCGGATGTACCAGCTCCGGGTCATCAGGATCCCCCGCTTGGTATCCCGGATCAGCTCCTCGGTGGTGGCATCACCACCCTTGACGATGATGTTGCCCGGGAAGGAGAGCGCTTCCTTGCCCTGCTTCTGAGCCCAGTAGCGGGAGTACCAGAGGTTCTTCACCACGCCATCCTCGATCCAGGAGGTCTTGTCGATCGGCCGGCCGTCCTGGCCCCAGGGTGACACCGGGAGATCGGGGTGGGTGGGATCGGTGTAGAGCTGGACCCGCTCGTCGTACAGCTTTTCGCCCTGTTTGTTGCCGCCGCCCGCCTTGGAGAGAAAACTCCGTCCCTCATCGGCGCTCCGGGCGTCCATGGCGACCACCATCCGCTGGATCAGGTCCACCGAGGCCTCGGGCTCGAGCACCACGGTGTACTTGCCCGGCTCGATCGCCTTGGCGTCCCGACTGGCCATGGCCTTCTCCAGCGCGATCGCCGACGCCTTGTCGGCGTCGAACCGGCCGATGTCGTTGTAGTCCCGGATCACGTAGCCCGACCCGGTCCCGTCTTCGGTGCGGACGGTGAGGGTGAAGTCGGCGTTGGTCTCCTTGTGGTAGGCGAAGAGCCCCGAAGTGTTCATCATCGCCTGCCAGACCGAACCGTCCTGAAGGAAGCCGGCGGCGACGCAGCCGTTAGTCTTGGCCGGAGTGATGCCGGCGGCGGCTACCTTCGCCCGGTACTCGGGCGTGATGTTGGCCGTGGCGTCCACGAAGCAGTCGTCGCTCAGGTATTTCTGCTGAGCGATCGGCGGGACGAATTCCGGATCCTCCGGCGCCAGCTTGGCCAGCTCCTCCGAGCGACGCACGCACTTCTCGATCGAGGCATCGTCGAACTCGTTGACCGTGGCGACTCCGACTCGCTGCCCGAAGCTCGACTGGACCACCAGCTGCGTGTCTTCGGTGGAGCCGCTGGTGCTCACCGCGTTCCGGGCGTAGCGGATATTCCCGCCGGCGTTGCCGTTGAGATTGGTCTCGCAGGTCTCCGCCTTGGAGAGTTTCAGGACCCGCTCCAGCAGCGCGCGGGCATCGGACTCGGTGAAGCCGGGCATGGCTTGTTGCCTCGTGGGTGGTTGAAAGAAGCTTGGAGCTCGGAGCCAGGAGCCAGGAGTTGAAATACTCCCAGCTCCCCAGCTCCTAGCTCCTAGCCAATCAGATCTTCCTTCCCGTATTAATCACGTTGACCCCATTAAACCGACTGGTCGAGGAGCCATGGGAGACGGCACTCACCTGGCCCGGCTGTCCCTTGCCGTCGAAGAAGGAGCCGCCCAGCCGGTAGTCGCGCTTGTCGCAGATCCCGACACAGGAGTTCCAGAACTCCTGAGTGTTGGACTGATAGGCCACGTCCTTGAGCGGCCCCACGATCTTGCCGTTCTTAATCTCGTAAAACAGCTGGCCGCCGAACTGGAAGTTGTAGCGCTGCTGGTCGATCGAGAACGAGCCGTCGCCGATGATGTAGATCCCTTTCTCTACCTTCTTGATCATCTCGGCCGGGCTGAGCGGACTCTTGGCCGGTTCCAGCGAGACGTTGGGCATCCGCTGGAACTGGACCGAGCTCCAGGCGTCGGCGTAGCAGCAGCCGTCCGAGGCCGTCTTGCCGATGATATGGGCCTGGTCCCGGATCACCTGGTAATCCACCAGGATGCCATCCTTGATCAGGTACCACTTCTTGGTCTTGACCCCTTCGTCATCGTAGCCGACCGCGCCCAGCGAGGTGGGCTGGATCTTGTCGGCGACGATGTTGACCAGGGGGCTGCCGTACTTGAAGGATTTGCTCTTCCACTTATCGAGGGTGACGAAGCTGGTGCCGGCGTAGTTGGCCTCGTAGCCCAGGACCCGATCCAGCTCCGTGGCGTGTCCGATCGACTCGTGAATGGTGAGCCAGAGGTGGGAGGGATCGAGGACCAGGTCGTACTTCCCGGGTTCCACCGATTTGGCCTGGTGCTTGGCCTTGGCCTGGGCGCCCGCCGCGGCAGCGTCCTCCACCATGTCATAGTAGTCGCCGTAGGTGGTGGTCGCCGGGCCCTTGACCTTTCCGGCCGGGCGGCCGGAGAGGTACTCGTAACCCATTCCCCGGGGCGAGCTGAGCGAGGCCCGCTGCTCGAACTTGCCGGTGTCCTTGTTGATCGACGTCGCGATGAACACCGGCCAGATCCGGTGGATGTCCTGGTCGATGTAGGACCCGTCGGTCGAGGCGAAGTACTTCTGCTCGTTGACCAGGAACAGGAGCGCGTTGACGTAGTCGGCCCCGTTCTTCATCGCCGCTTCGCTGGCGGCCTTGAGCAGGTCGGCCTTTTCGCTGATGGGGATTTCGAACGCGTTCTTTTCGATGGGGGTCTTCCAGGTGACTTCGCCGAATCCCTTCTGGGGGGCCAGCTCGACCGGTTCAGTCTGAAGCACCGAGTTGGCCTTGGCGATGGCGACCGCCTGGGCCGCCGCTCGGGCCACTCCGTCCGGCGTCACATCATTGGTGGACCCGAACCCCCAGGTACCGTTGGCGATCACGCGGATGCCCACGCCATAGGACTCGGTATTGGTGATGTTCTGGATCTTGGTTTCGCGGGCGGTGATGAACTGATTGAGGCGGCGGCCGATTCGGAAGTCGACGTAGGTGGCGCCTTTAGATCGGGCGGCCTCCAGCGCGATATCGGCCAGTTGTTTCTTGTCGGCGGTGGGGATCTCCGTGAGGGCTCCGTTCCACCCCGGCACCCGCCGGCCCCAGACCGGTACCACCAGCGCACCAGCCGCAAAGCCGGTCAACTCGAGAAAGTCGCGACGTTCCACAAGTGGCTCCGTGGGAATAAGAAGACGTTCTAACTTCGGACAAACCGGGTCCCAGGTTTCAAGCCGGTCCCGGCCCGCCCCAAACCGGGCCGAAGCTACCGAGCCCCACCGCCCCCGGCAACCCTCCCTCAGCCATTCCCCATTCCCCCAATCCCCCTTTCCCTCATTCCCCTTTCCCTCATTCCCCGTTCCCTGTTCCCCGTTCCCCTGTTCCCCCTTCGCCCCTATTCCCTATACTCCCCCACGAAACTGAAGGGGAATCTGGAGCAGTAGTTAGGGAAGGCATCGGGAATCGGGCACCAGGCACCAGGGACCAAGGACCAGGGACCGGGCCGCAAGTCTCAAGCTGCAAGTCGCAACCCGGACTTCTGACTCAAGACCTGTGACTTGCGAACTGTGACTTATGACCGTTACGAGTCCCAAAGCGAGTAACAGCTGCTGAAGGCTCAGAACCCAGAACTCAGAACCCAGAACCCAGAACTCAGAACCCACTCAGTCCTCAGTCCTCAGTCCTCAGTCCTTCAAGGTGGGAGCCACACCGATGTCAGAGCTACAGCGATACCAGGATGAAATCCAAAGCGCGCATGCCGGGAACCCCTGGCACGGTGCCTCCCTCGACCAGATTCTCGCGGAGGTGGATGTGCGGACCGCCGCCGCGCGGCCGATTCCCCAGGTGCACTCGATCTGGGAATTGGTGCTGCACCTGACCGGGTGGACGCGCGAGGTAGCCCGCCGGCTCAGGACCGGGAAGCGGGGCGAACCCGATGAGGGCGACTGGCCGCCGGTCCCCAAGCCGACGGCCCAGGCCTGGGAAGCGGCCCGGAAGGGACTTCACGAGGCTCACGAGGAGTTGATCAAGGCAATCGAGGCCTTTCCCGCGGAGCGACTCCACCAGCCGATCGAGAAGGGAAAGCCCACCACTTACGCCCAGACTCTCTCGGGCCTGACCCAGCACGACGCCTATCACGGGGGGCAGATCACGCTGCTTCGGAAGGCCAGCAAAGTCCTGGCGGCGAACTAGCGATTCAGCCCGAAGCGGCTCAGGGTCCAACCGCCATCCGCTCGGCGCAGCGGATGGCCAGTGCCTCGAGGGCCGAGCCGTCCCACTCTCCACGATCGTTGAGCTGGCCGATCAGCTTCGTGGGTAGAGCCCTGAGGCCGACGCGAGCCCCGGCGATAGAGCCCGCCATACTGGCGACCGTATCGGTGTCGCCACCGACCACGATGGCGGCGCAGAGTGTCTGCCAGTAATCGTTGGGTGAGCAGAGAAACGAGTAGAGGCTCCAGCACACGCTGGTGGTCACGTGCGACGAGATCCCCAGCCATCGTACCAGGGCACCGGGCTCGAAACCCGACTGGCCCAGATGCCGGACCGCATCCATGAGCGGCAAGCCCAGCCAGTCCGCAATTCCCGCAATCCTCGCGGCCATCTCGCCTTCGACCGGCTGAACCAGTTCCGACAATTCCTGAAGAAACGGAATCGGATCGAGGGGCGTCCGTCGCGCGGCCAGCGCCGCCGCTCCCGCGATCGCGACCGCCCCGGCCGCGGCACGGGGATCGAGATGGGTGACTCTGGCCTGTTGGAGGGCGACCTCGCGAACCCGTTCGAGGTCGTCTGGCCAGAGCGCCCCCAGCGGCCCGCTCCGCATCGCGGCACCATTGCCGGCATAGGGCGCAGGTTCGCCGGCCCGATCCCACGCGGCTCCGGCCAGGATCCGGCGCGCCGCTCCGGTAGTCGCCCGCCCGCCGCGAATCAGCCGATCCTCACGCACCAGCGCCGCGATCCGCCCAGCATAGTCCTCCGGGTCCAGACGTCCCCGTTCCGCGAGACTAATGAGCAACTCACGGGTGAGCTGGGTGTCGTCGCTGTATTGACCAAAGGGGAACTCGGCGAAGCCCCGCTCCCCCGCCCTCCCGCCGTTCAGATACTCGGCGACATAGCGCTCGGCATCTTCCGCCGGTCGGGCCTCGACCACGGAGCCGATCGCATCGCCGAGGGCGAGGCCGAGGAAGGAGCCAGCGAGGGCATCGGGAGAGGGGGAAGGCATGGAAGCGAAGGACTGAGTGCTGAGGACTGAGGAAGGGGTTGGGACTCAGTCCTGAGTCCTCAGTCCTCAGTCCTGTACCTCACGGACAGGGTGGGATTCGAACCCACGATACCCTTGCGGGTATACCGGTTTTCGAGACCGGCTCCTTCAGCCACTCGGACACCTGTCCTTCACTTCTCTTCAATTATTCACGGTCGCTTTAGCGACCCATGCCGAGCCTCGGCCTTAGCCGAGGATTCGCGGACGGAAAACTAGCCAGCGACTTTCGGGCCGCCAAGCGTAGGAGCCCGGGTGGCGGGGGTCAGGGACCGATGGTCAGGTGTCGGAACTGCAGCTCCTCAAGCACGCTCCCGCTCAGGCCTCCGGGAACGGGTGGGGTGCTGGTGAGCGGATCGGTGGCGCGAAGGGTGAGGATCCCGCTGCGCAGCGTGACCAGGTAGGTGGTTTCGACCAGCTCGCCCTCCCACGCCAGACGGTCCCCCCGGAGCACCACCAACCCCGAGTCGACTCTCTCGGGATACCCGGGCACATTGAGCTGGAATCGGAATTTGCCGGTCGAGGAGATGGTGAGCTCGCCGGTCCCGCCCAGGGCGATCAGGTCGGCGGTCCCCGAGCCTCCCACCTGGAATTGCTGCCACTTGAGCAGCAGCCAGTCCCCCTGAACATCCCTGAGCACGACTCCCAGGCCGAGGTCGTCGGTGGTCTCCGGGCTCTTGCATGAGAGCAGCAGGACGGTCAGGAAGAGCCACCGCGGCATGAGGCAAGGGGCATGAGGCAAGAGCAGGGACATTCGGCAATCGGCACTTGGCAATTGGCACTCGGCACTCGGCACTCGGCACTCGGCAATCGGCAATCGGCAATCGGCATTCTTCATTCCCCCATTCTTTCACTCCCCCATTCCCCAATCGGCACTCGTCAATCGCCAATCGCCAATACCTATATCTGCCCCTTCCGCGCCAACTCCGCAATGTGCTCCCCGGCCCGGAAGGCCAGGGCCATGATGGTCATGGTCGGCTGGCCGCGGCCACCGGTCACGAAGCTGCTCCCATCCACCAGGAACAGGTTGGGCACGTCGTGGGTCCGGTGCCACTTGTCGATCACCGAGCTCTTGGGGTCGTCGCCCATCCGGCAGGTGCCCAGCAGATGGTTCTGCGGGAACCAATCCATACTGTCAGCGGTGTTGTAGCCCCAACGTTTAACCGCCCCGGCGGCGTCCAGCAGGTTCATACTCAGATCCATGAAGTGCCGGTAGAGCCGGAGGTCGTTCTCGTGCTCGGCAAAGGTCAACCGGAGCGCCGGCAGGCCCCAATCGTCCTTGACCGTGGGGTCGAGCGAGAACGAGTTGGACTCGACCGGCAGCGAGCTGGT
>DATIWD010000127.1:0-8365 GCA_035519565.1 Gemmatimonadales bacterium
TAGGGCCGGGAGTTGGTCAGCGCGTCGTAGACATCGGCCACCGCCACGATCCGGGCCGTGAGGGGAATTCGGTCGCCGGAAGTCGAGTAGGGGTAACCGCTGCCGTCCCAGCGCTCGTGGTGGCCCAGCGCGATCCGCTCCGCCTCCAGAATCAACTCGGACCGTCCGCCGCTCAGGATCGCCGCCCCGATGGTGGTGTGGGTCCGCATGAGCGCGGTTTCATCCTTGTCCAGCGGGCCGGCCTTGAGCAGCACCCGGTCGGGAATCCCAATCTTGCCCACGTCGTGGAGCGGAGCCGCTCGGCGGATCAGGCGCACCAGGGCGGTGGGCAGCCCCACGGCGCGAGCCAGGCGGGCGGAGAGCTGACCCACGCGCTGCGTGTGCTGGCCGGTGTCGTCGTCCCGGAATTCGGCCGCGCCGGCCAGCCGCTCCAGGATCTCGACCTGCGCCGCCTCCAGCTCGCGAGTACGGTCGAGTACCCGGGATTCCAGCTGGCGGTTCTGGTCGTGCAACCGCCGGTGCAGTGAGCTGGTTTCGAGCAGGTTGCCGATACGGAGCAGCACCTCAGGCAGATCGAACGGTTTCGCCAGGAAGTCCTTGGCCCCCATGGCCAGCGCGTTCTGGCGCGCCTCGGGGGTATCGTCCCCGGTCAGCATCAGGACGGGCAGGTACAGCTCGGCGGGGGTCAGCGACCGCAGCGCGGCCAGGACCTCGAGGCCGTTGAGCTTCGGCATATGCAGATCGAGCAGGACCAGGTCGGGCTGGAGCGTGCGATAGAGCTCGATGGCTTCCTGCGGATCGGTGGTGGAGTGGATGTCGCGGTAGCCGACCTTCTGGAGGATGCGGTTCAGGGTCTTGATGTTGTCGGCCTGGTCGTCGACGATCAGCATGCGACTGCCGGGCTCGAACGCCTTGCCCGCTTCCAGCGCACGACGGCGCCACCGGACCGACGGGGTCACGGTCGCGGGGGTCGGAAGTGGAGGAGCTTCGCCTGTCCCGGTTGGTTTATGCATCCACTGGCCGATGTCGAAGGTCGAGTCGGACAGGGCGGAAGGAGCAATAATTGATCCAGAGAGGGGCCTTTCAAGGTGTAGAGGCGCCCCGTGGGGCCATTCTGTAACGTATTGTCTCATAAGGTGATATGAGGTAGTCTCAGGGCTGATCATGCCGGGCGGCGGGGTTCCTCGGGGTGGGGCGGGTGTTTACATTCTTCCCTCGCTTCGGGCCGCCGCGTTTCGCCAGCGGCCCGGGGCGGGTATACGGGGCGTAGCGCAGTCCGGTAGCGCGCCTGCTTCGGGAGCAGGAGGTCCCGGGTTCAAATCCCGGCGCCCCGATGAAAAGAGCTGGGAGTCAGGAGCTGGGAGTTCGGAGATCCCACCCTGCCCTCCCGGCGTGCCGTTTCGGCTCACCCCGCCGCGCCAATCGCGTCCGGCTCTACAGTCCAGATCATTTTCTCTTTGCGCTCCCATGGTCATAGGGAAGCGTCTGTCTTGATTGTGACGAACCCGGTCCGCAGCTTATCGGCCTCCTTCACGATTCCGGATCCCCACTGCGATGGCAGACGCCGTTCCCGCCGAGCTGACGGCTCTCCTCCGCGCACCCGATCCGGGGGCGCGCGAAGCCGCGTGGGCGGTCTTTGTTCAAACCCACAGCCGGCTGCTGCTCCATGTGTCACGACGCGTCGCCCGCGATTATGACGCGGCCATGGATGCGTACACCTACCTGCTCGAGCAACTGCATCACGACAACTGCCGCCGCCTCCGGGGCTATACGCCCCATGAGCGCACCAAGTTCACCACCTGGTTGGTGGTCGTGGCGCGGCGCCTGTGTCTCGACCATGTCAGGCAACGCTATGGGCGGCCCCAGGACGCAGGACAAGAAGGAAGTGAAGGACGTGCGGTGCGCCGCCGCTTGGCAGATCTCGTCGGCGAGGAGCTCGATCCTTCAACCCTGACCGATCCCGCGCCCGCGGCTGACCCGGAGACGCAGCTCCGAAGGGGAGAACTGAAGCAGGTCCTCGCGTCGGCACTCTCCAATCTGGCTCCCAGAGATCGGCTCCTCCTCAAGCTCCGATTCGAGGACGGTCTTTCGGCCCGGGAAATCGCCCGGATCCTCGGCCTGGCCACTCCATTCCACGTCTACCGGCGGCTCCAGGGTCTCTTCTTCACGTTGCGTGAGGCCCTGGCACGCCAGGGAGTCCGGGACACCGAAGCATGAAGCCGAAAAACGCTCGCGCCCTTCCGTTCTATCAGGGTGATGGCAATCCCCTTGCCCTTGGACTCCGATGAGCCCTGAGGAACAAGTCACAGACCACCTCCAGAGCTGGGAGGTTGCGGGTTTCCTCGACCGCTCCCTATCGGCATCGGAGCAGTCCCGAATCGAGGCGCATCTGGCGGACTGCGAGGAATGTCGCGCGGAAGTGGTAGAGGTGGCCGACCTGCTGCGCACCCAACCGCGCGGCCGGCGGTACCTGTCGGTCGGCCTCGCCGCGGCGGCAGCGGCGATACTCGTGGTCCTGGTCTGGCCTCACCCGGAGAACCGGCGGACCGAGTTGCCAGGGCACCGTGAGCCTCCACTCACGACCTCCGTGGCGCCGACCCTGGTGCGCCCCCACGCCGCCACCACCGCCGTAACGGAGTTCGTCTGGACCAGTGTCCCTCAAGCCGATCGGTACCGCCTGGCGCTCTTCGATGACGCCGGTGTGAAGGTTTGGGAAACGCAAACTCGCGACACCAGCGTGGCGTTTCCTGAGGGCATCCACCTGCGGCAGGGATCTTCCTATTTCTGGAAGGTCGAGGCCCGGACCGGATGGGATCGGTGGGTGGACTCCGATCTGGCAGACTTCTCGGTCGGCCCACCCCGGCCATGATCGCGCTGGGATCGCTCTGGCTGTTCAGTACCTGGTTGAGGGTGGTGCAGGGTCCCCTGCCCCCACCTGATCTGCAGGCCCTCGCGGACACCGCCTCCGACAGTACCCTGGTCGCACAGGCCCACGCTCGGCCGGACGATGTCCGCGAAGCGTTGCGCCAGTTGTTCGGGCGTGCCGTCTCCGACTCATCCCCCGTAGCGCCGCTGGCCGCCGCCCGACGACTGGCGGAGGCCTACGCCGTGGCCTGGCGCGATTCCTTCCCCTTGCGGCAGGTCCGCCGATTCGAATCCTGGCCTGCCAGGACCCGGCGGGCCAGCGTCGCGGCCGACAGCATCCGGCGCGCGGGGAATGCGGCCATGGGTCGGGCCGGAGTCCAGGTCGCGATGCGCGAGTGGCACAAGAGCCTCCGGCAATGCGAGACGATCCAGGACTCCGCCGGCATCGGCGCGGCACTGGGGAACATCGGCGCGGGCTTCTACCGGGCCGGGGATCTCGACAGCGCGGCTCGGTACTTCGAGCGGGCGCGGGCGGTCGCCGGCCGGATCGGGGACCGCCGCACGGAGGGCAATGCCGTTGGCGCCCTGGCGAGTGTCGTGGCGGATCAGGGGGATCTGCATCGGTCCGCCGAGCTGTACGCTCGGGCGGCGGAAATTCGGATCCTGTCTGGCGACGACCGGGGCGCCGCGGCGGACCGCAACAACCTGGGTCTGGTGGCTCAGGAACTGGGCGACCTCAAAGGCGCCCGCCGGGCGTTCTCCGAGGCGCTGGCCGCGAATCGGAAGGCCGGCCGGGACGAGCCCGCTGCGCTCAACCTGATCAACCTCGGCAACCTGGCGAGCCTGGAGGGAGATTACCCGAGGGCGGTCGCTCAGTACCGTGAGGCGCTGGCTCTCTATCGGGCGATGGACAATCGAGTCGGAGTGGCTTCGGTACTCCACGACCTTGGCTTACTCGACTTTCAGCGGGGCGACTACGAGTCCGCTCTGTCCGCCCTGGTGCAGGCATTGGAGATATTCAAGGAGACCGGCCCGCCGAACGACGAAATCGGCGTGCGCCAGGACATCGCCTCGGCGCACGCCGCGATGGGGAACCTGCAGGGGGCGGTCATCCAGCTCGGCCGCGCGGAACATCTGGCCGCCGCCGGCGGAGTGGAGCCACCATTGCTGGCTCAACTCGCTCTCACCCGGGCGGATCTCGCGGTCCGATTCAACCGCTTCGCCGAAGCGGAACGGCATTACGCGCTCGCGGAACAACTGTCCAGGCAGGCTGCTGATCAGAGGGGTCAAGCGGAGGCGCAGCGCGGGCAGGGGCTCCTGTCTCTGCTGCGCGGAGACTACGACCGGGCCAACGCGCGGCTGGCCCGGGCGCTGCACACCGAGGAGCAGCTGAACGACGCGCATTCCGCCGCACTGACGCGGCTGATCCGGGCCTATGCCCAGTCCCTCGCCGGAGACACGGCCGGCGCCCGCGGCACGCTGAACCAGAGTCTCGAGGTACTGCAGGCCAGTGGCGACCCTAGCAACGAAGCGATTGCCCTTGGCATGCTGGGCGACCTGACGCTCCGGGGGGGCCGGGCGGTGGCCGCCGAGTCGCTGTACCGGCGCGGCCTGGAGCGGCTGGGGGCGGAGCCGCCCCCGACGGTGTCGTGGGAGTTGCACAGCAGTCTGGCGCAGGCACTCCGAACCCAGAAGAATCGGGACGCAGCCGCGGAGGAGCTGCGCGCGGCTGTGCGGGACATCGAGCGGGTTTCGGGGAGGATCCCGATCGAAGAGCGGCGCACGGCGTTCCTGGCGGACAAGTGGGACGTGTACGCGCAGCTCGCCCAGGTGGAGCTCGACCGGGGCCGCACGGAATCCGCCTTCGAGGCCAGCGAGCGCCTGCGGGCGCGGCAACTGCTCGACCTGCTCGACCGCGGCCGGGTCGCCACCCGTGGCCCGGGAGCGAAGAACGACCCTCTCACCGCCAGAGAACAGGACCTCCGCCGCCAGATCAATACGCTGACGATCGCCTTGGAGGGGCCCGTGGCCGAGGCTGGGGCCCTGCGTGGACCACCCTCGGCGACGGCATCGCCAGCCGCGGTACGAGAGGCTCTAGGCCAGGCCCAGCAGGCCTACGCGGACTTGCTGGTCGAAATCCAGGAGACCCGCCCCGAGTACGCCTCGCTGGTCGGCGGCAAGATCGCCCCGGTCCGGGCGGTCATGGCCAGAATTCCCCGGGACGAGGCCCTGCTGGAGTACCTGGTGGGGGACTCGACTTCGATCGCGTTCGTCGTGACCAGCGACACCGTGGCAGCCATCGGCCTGGCCTTGAATCGGCACGAGCTGAGCGGCCTGGTGGACTTCACCCGCAGCATTCTGGTGCGTCCGGGGACCGACACGCGCGATGAATCCTGGCGAGCGCCGCTCCGGCGATTGTATCGCTCACTGATCGAGCCTCTCGAAGCTTCCGGGTTGCTGGCGGGGAAGCGCGGGTTGATCATCGCGCCCCACGGCGAACTCCACTACGTCCCCTTCGCGGCGCTGATCGGCGCCGCCGGGCCCGAGGCGTACCTGATTCAGCGCTATCGCCTCACCTACACACCCTCGGCCTCCGTCTGGCTGCGACTCAACAAGGAGAATGAGCCTCGGGGAACCGGCGTGCTCGCCCTCTCCCCACACCCGGAAGCGCTTCCCGGTTCGGCGGCGGAGGTCGCCGCCATCGGGCGCCTGTTTGCCAATCAGGCCCGGGTACTGGTAGGTGCCAAGGCATCGGAACGGGCGCTCCGCGAAGCGGCATCCGAGCGTTCGATCATCCATCTCGCGACCTACGGCGTGCTCAACAAGGACAATCCGCTCTTCTCCTTCGTCGAGCTGATGCCCAATCGAGGTGACGACGGACGCCTCGAGGTGCACGAGGTATTCGGCATGCGCCTTCACGCGCGCCTGGTGGTGCTGAGCGCATGTCAGACCGCGATGGGGGCGGGAGCCCTTGCCGACGTGCCGGCCGGTGACGACTGGGTAGGACTGGTCCAGGCCTTTCTCTTCGCCGGAGCCGCCAACGTGATGGCGACCTTGTGGCCGGTCCAGGATCTCGCCACGGCGGACCTGATGACGCGATTCTACACCGCCCTGGCGGCGGGGCGCCCGGAAGCGGAGGCCCTGGCGGAGGCCCAGCGGGCGATGCTCCGCAATTCGGCGACGGGTCATCCGTTCTATTGGGCGGGGTTCACGCTGAACGGTGGCGCGTGACTCTAAACGACACTTAAGCCCGAGTTGAGCGCTAGTTGAGTCCAACGCCCGATTCTAGGGGTGAGTTGCACAGAGGGAAGCAGGCCACCCGCGCGACGAGGCGATGCAAGCGGAGGCCCGGTGGGACACGCTCCGCAATCCAGCACCCGCCGTCCGTTTCATTGAAGAGGTTCACAAGTCAGCGATCGGCCACCATGCAAACAGCGGCAACTGGCATGCGCCCATGGAGGAAAAATCCAGCCCCAGTTCTCGCGCTGCTCCGGGCGGGGACACCCGCCTGTTTGCACAGCAGCGGCCTGGGCGGCGGGGCTGGGTCCCCACCTCGAGCCCCAATCGGGGTTTCCGGGGTCTTGTGCAGCAGGTCGCTCCACCGGCGTCCTCTGCACGTAGAGCCCTGCCGCTCAGGCGCGGGCATCCAACTCCATACCAGGTCCTGATGGCCTCGATCCTCCGCTCGGTTGGCGCGGCGGGAGTCGCCCGCCTTCTCATCCTCGCTACCCTGGTGCCGGTTCGGGCCGAGGGGCAGGCGGGTGTGCCCGGCGGCGCGCGGGGTGACGATTACTACCTGCAATACCAGATGATGGTGAATGCCGGAGTCACCAAGCTGATGGAGGACTGGGAGAAGGCCTGCAACAACCGCAACCCGGCTCAGCTCGCCTCGCTCTACCTGAAGGACGCGATGATCGTGAGCGGCTCCGGCTCGATCGTGACCGGTCCCGCGGATATCCGCGAGTATTTCGAGAAGAATCTGCCCCGGTTGACCGGGCTCAGATTGGGGATTCACGAGATCGTGGCCAGCGGTGATCTGGCCTTCCTGACCGGGTACCTCACCTACGACGTGGCCTACCCCTCCGGAGGCAGTTATCCCGGCCGGGTGCCGTACAGCATGGCCCTCTGGCAGCAACGCGATGGCAGCTGGAGAGTCCGGGCCCAGACCGGCGGCGATTTCCCCGCCATCATAATCGCGACCGACACCCTCGATGGTCACCTGCTTGCAGGAACGGCCGATTCGGTCCGGGTGCGCTTGACCGACGCGATGGGCAAGCCCTACCGCAAGGAACCGGTGACCTTCGAGGTGGTCTATGGTGGAGGCGCCGTCCTTCCGGCGGTAGCCTTCACCGACACGGCGGGCTATGCGGCCACCGAAGTCACCACCGCGCCGCAGGCGGGGATCAACACCGTCCTGGCCCGGACTGGCGTCCTGCCCAGCGAGCCGCTCGCCTTCCGGACCGTGACCTGGTCCAACCAGCCGGTCGGGCAGGCAACGCCGGCCCCGGAGCCGAAACCAACCCCGGTCTCGCCGGCCAGGGTCGCGACTCCGGTGGTGGTGCTGGACACGTCGGCGGTCCCGGCCCCCATCGCGATCCCGGGACCGGAGCTTCCTCCCGTCGGTCCGCTCGAGTTCGCCAGCCGCGACACGGTGGTGGCCGGAGTATCGCCCGATGGACGGATCGCGGGCCGGCGTCCGGGGGAGACCTTCATCGTGGTGAGTAATCGGGCTGGCAGGGATTCCCTGCTCGCCGTCGTGGCCGACCCCGACTCACCGCGTCTGAGCGCCGAGTTCAAGGGATTCACCCTGCCGCGAGACAGCCTGGTCTCGGTGCGGCTGGCCCTCGATGTCCGCCCGGCGCAGCGGCTCCGAGCGCTGGCCTTCCGCTTCGAGTTCGATACCAGCGTGGTCCGATTCCGGGATTACCAGGCGGATGGGAAGGTGCCGCTGGGGGTGGTGACCACCACGGCAGTGGCGGGGTCGGTGGGGATCGTATTGAGCGACCCCAAGACGGTCACCGGACGCGCAGACCTGATCACGCTTCGATTCCAGACCTCCTCGCTGGCCGGACGGCAGGGGCGACTGCGCCTGATTCCGGTGGATGTCACCTCGATCTCGCCCAAGGGCGACAAGAGCGACCGGATCACCGCACCCAGTTACCCGGTCATGACGCGGCCCGGATCCGCGGCGTACATCGAAACGAAGCCCGTCAGGCCCTGAGACTCGGTCAGCATCCCTTCACTCAAATGGCCTGAACGAAAACGGGCCGCCATCACTGGCGGCCCGTTCGCGCGTCGAGGAACCAGCTCTCTACTGCACGGTGTAGCCCCGTCCCTGGAGGCAAACCGCCATGGCCTTCTTGAAGGTCGCCATGTTCTCCGCGTTCACCCCCTGCGCCTGCGCCGCGCCGGCCTGAGCCGCCTGCGCCTCCGCCTGCTTCTTGGCCCTCCGACCACCGACGGCTCCGACCACTGCGCCGATCGCAGCACCCTCGCCGGC
>DATIWD010000128.1:0-3456 GCA_035519565.1 Gemmatimonadales bacterium
GAGAGGCCATTGTCGAGGTCCGTGCCCAGTACCCGGGCGACCTCCGGCACGGGCAACGTGTGCCAGGACGGCTCCGGAGATGTCGCGAGACCAATGGCCATAGCGGACGGCTGGGCCGAGGAATGGATCGGGTTACGCAGGTGCGCGTACGGCTAATCTGGGGCAAGGACCGTGAAGAGCCGGTGAAGGCCCCACCCCACGATGTTCCCTGAAGCCCGTTTCGCCTGCCTTTCAGTCGAGTTTCACGGACCTCCCGCGATGATACCTGCCAGGGAGGTCTCAATGCAGACATCCCTCGGTTTCCGGGGGACCCGTTGGCTCATCGTTTCGGCGCTGGTCGGTACGCCCGGCTCCGCCGTGGCGCAGGCGCAGCCCGAACCGATCGAGCTCCGACTGAACCTGCCCGCCTATCGGCTCGAGGTCTTCGAGCGCGGGATCCTGAGCCGCAGTTACCGGGTCAGTATCGGCATGAAGGAATACCCGACACCGGTCGGGTCGTTCAAGATTTCTCACCTGGTCTGGAATCCGCGCTGGGTGCCACCCTCGTCGCCCTGGGCGGCGAGCGATACCGCGATGGCGCCCGGGCCGACCAACCCAATGGGGCGAGTCAAGCTCCATTTCGCCCCCGAGCGATATATCCACGGCACACCGGAGCCCCGGTCCATCGGCCGCGCGACGTCGCACAGTTGCGTGCGGCTGTTGAACCGGGACGCGATCGACCTGGCGCAGCTGGTGCTGTACTATGGCCGGCGCGCGATGCTCGATTCCGCGTGGGCGGCAGACGACACTCTCCCTCACCAGATCTGGCTGCGCCTTTCGGTCCCGCTGGTCATCTCCTACGACCTGGCTGAGGTCGACGGCGACCGGTTGCGCCTCTATCCCGACGTGTACGGCCTCGCCCCTACCTGGCGGCAATTCATTGACCTGGCCTTTCAGGCCCTGGCGGCTTCTGGAGTACCCAAAGAGACGGTTGAGCCGGCGCGCCTGAATCCCTGGCTCGATCGGGCCCGCCGCAGAGCAGTGGAGGTGCCAATCGACAGTATCAGGGCAGCAGGGGAGACGGAGGAGCACCCGCTCCATCTCTCAGCCCCTGCTCCCATTTCGATTCGAGTTGTAACCAGTTCCTGCCACCCCAGCACCCCGTAACCACAGAACCGCAGAGGCGCAGAGGACGCGGAGGCGCAGAGGGAGGCGACGATTCCCCTTCGCCCTTTGTTGTTGCTTTCCCCACCCCCTCCGGATCTTCTCGTGGCTTCCCTACCTCTTGCGGCTTCCACCTCAGGGACCTTGCGTTCTCCGCTCAGTCCTCAGTCCTCAGTCCTCAGTCCTCAGTCCTCAGTCCTCAGTCCTCAGTCCTTCCTCTTCGTGTTGCCGACTCACCACGCGGGCTGTATGATCTCGTAACCTCCTCCCCCCTACGCCGGGGCTACCAATGCGCGTTGGTCTCATCGATCTGCTTGGCAAGGAACCTCCCAAGAATGCCTATTCGCGGTTCATGCGGGCGAACAATGCCAGCATCATGGCGCAGGTGGTGGCGGTGTGGTGCGAGGAGCTGGGACACGAGGTCAGCTTCGCCTATTACTCGGGCCCCGAGCTGATCGCCGGCGGCCTGCCCGACGACCTCGATATCCTCTTCATCAATTCGTTCTCGCAAACCGCGCTGGTCGCCTACGCGATGAGCGCCCAGTACCGGGCCCGGGGCGTGGTGACGGTGCTGGGCGGCCCGCACGCGCGTTCCTACACCGAGCACTCCCGCCGCTACTTCGATTACGTGGTGGGTTTCTGCGATAAGCCGGTGATCCAAGACATCCTGCAGGACGCAATCCAGTACCGTCCGCTGGGCGTCTGCGTCTCCGCCGATCGGCAGCCGCCCGATCTGCCGGGCCTCCGGGAGCGCTGGAAGTTCCTGTGGCCGGCGATGGAGAAGGCCCGCGTGCTTCGACTGGTGCCCATGATCGGGAGCCTGGGCTGCCCCTACACCTGCAGTTTCTGTGTGGACGCCAAGGTCCCCTATCAGCCGCTCGACTTCGAGGGGCTCAAGGCCGACCTCCGGTTCTTTCAGGATCTGAAGCTGCCCCGGGCGGTCGTCGCCTGGCACGACCCCAACTTCGGCGTGCGGTTCGACGACTATCTCGATGCGATCGAGGAGTCGGTCCCGCCGGGAAGTCTGACCTTCCTGGCCGAAAGCTCGCTGTCGCTCCTGGAAGAGCCAAACCTGCAGCGGCTCCGGCACAACGGCTTCAAGGTGATCGCGCCGGGGATCGAGTCGTGGTTCGGGATCGGGGACAAGTCCCGGCTGCGGAAGGTGGGGGGGATGGAAAAGGTGAAGCGGATCGCGGAGAAGGTGAACCTGGTCCGCGCCTACATCCCCTATGTGCAGTGCAATCTCATCTTCGGGCTCGATCTGGACGAAGGGCCCGAGCCCTTCGAGCTGACCAGGCAGTTCATCGATCTGGCGCCGGGGATCTATCCCTATTTCTCGCTGGTGACCTCATTCGGCCGCAACGCGCCGGACAATCTGGCTTACCAGCGGGCCGGCCGCGTGGTCGCGGTGCCGTTCCATTTTCTGGACCTGCTCCAGTCGATGAACGTGCGGCCGCTCCACTACGACTGGCCCGAGTTCTACGACCAGGTGTGCGGCGTGTTCGCCCACGCCTTTTCGGGTCGAGCCCTGCTGCGGCGTGCAATGGCGCCAGGCAGTCTTCCGGTCCGGATCGAGCAGCTCTTCCGCGGCCTCGCGGCCGAGCGAGGCAACCGGCTGCGCTACCACCAGAACATGCGGCAGTGGATGGGTGAGGAAGAGACCCGCGGCTTCTTCGAGGGCGCCACCGACAAGATTCCCACCCGGATGGTAGACACCATTCGCCGGCACCTGGGCCCGCTCTGGGACTGGCTCCCCGCCGATGCGATCGCCCACGATCCCAACGTGATGCTGCAGCCGGAACCCCAGCCTTGGCAGAAGGTGTATCAACTACACTAGGACTGAGGACTAAGGACTGAGAAGGGGGATCGGGACAACAGGGGAAAAGGAGAACAGGAACAGCACGAGTTGTCATCCCGAGGGTATCGTCGCGAAGCGACGACCCCGAGGGATCTCGGACCTTGAGTCTCGAAACGCTTGAACCGAGATCCCTCGCTACGCTCGGGATGACAGCCCCGGTTAGCTCATCAGCCTCTACCGCTCTTACCGCCCCGACCCCCTGTTTCTCCCATCTCCCAGCTCCTAGCTCCTAGCTGCTTCCTCCACCTCCGCTCCGCTCCCCGTCTCACACCCCGCAACAACAGCCATCGAATCGCCACCACCCCGATCACGATCCGGCGCCAGTAGCGAAGAAACTTGGCCCGGGCCTCCGGGTCGGTCGCAACCGCCCGGGTCTCGGTGGTGCACCGGGTGCGATCGGGGCCGAGCGACTCCACCTCGATGGTCCAGGCGATCTTCATCCGATCGGGCTCGGC
>DATIWD010000129.1:0-51626 GCA_035519565.1 Gemmatimonadales bacterium
GGAGCCGATCGTCGCCCACGCCGACCACGGGATCCATCACGAGAGTGCGGCCGTCGCCCGCGACGTCGAGCGACTGGCGGCCTCGTACGGGTTTCCCTGCGTGGTAGGGCGCCTGGCCCTGGGACCGAAGGCGGGAGAGACAGCCGCCCGTCGCGCCCGAATCGAGTGGCTGGAGACGGTCCGGCGTGAGCAGAGAGCCAGCGCCATCCTCACGGCCCATCAGGCCGACGATCAGGTGGAAACCGTGTTGATGCGGTTCCTTCGCGGCTCGGGTCCCGCCGGGTTGGCCGGGATCCGCCGGCGCCAGGGGGTCTGGGTCCGGCCGCTGCTGCCCTTCGGTCGGGAAGAGCTCGCGCGACATCTCCGCGAACGCCGCCTGGCCACCTGGGACGACCCCGCCAACCGTGATCCGAGGCACCTGCGATCCTGGATCCGCATCGCGCTGGTGCCGCTCCTCCGTGAGCGACTGCCCGATCTCGATAAGCGGATTCGCGGGGCAGCCCGTCAGGCGGCCCTCCAGCGCGCCGGCTGGGATTCTCTCCTCGATCATCTGACTGAGCTGGATTGGCGCGTCGAGCGTGGAGGCTGTTCGGTGGCCCGCGTGCCGCTGGCGGCCTGTGACAGGCCCCTGGCGGTGTCACTCTTTCAAGCCATGGCTCGGCGAGTGGGCTTCGTCTTGGGCCCGCGCCGCGCCGCGCGGGCATTGCAATTTCTCGCCACGGCGGAAAGCGGCGCCGTCCTGGAGTTGGGGAGCGGTTGGAGGTTCGAGGTCAGCTTCGATCGGCTGCTGCTGTTGCCGCCGGTCGTTTCCGGGGTACCGGCCGGCCTCATCATCGCCCAGCGGGCTGACGCCGGTGCCGAGCAGTGGGGAGAGTGGACGATCACCTGGACCGTGGAGCCGGCTCCCGCCCAGCAGCGGCGCGACGGATGCACGGCCTGGTTCATCCATCAACCACTGATGGTGAGGCCGTGGCAGTCCGGCGAGCGCATCCATCCTCTGGGAGGACCGGGACGGCGATTGGTGGCGCGCTGCTTTCAGGACGCCAGGGTGACTCGGAGCCGGCGATCCAGCTGGCCGGTCTTCGATGCAGCGGGGCATGCGGTCTGGGTCCCCGGCGTCTGCCGGGGACAGGATCTGATTCCACCGGCCGGGAGCCCGGCGCTCCGCGTTGATGTCGCGCGAGCCTGACCCACTCCAGCGCACCGGGGGCCGGCAGCTCGGCGCCACCGTCTTCGACGAGGTGGCCATCCGGCGGCGCGTGGCCGAGCTGGGCGCCGAGATCGGGTCGGCCTATCCGGACGGCGACCTGCTGGTGATCGGGCTGCTGAAAGGCAGCTTCATGTTTCTCGCCGATCTGGTCCGGCAGATCCCCCGGCCGCTGCAGATCGATTTCCTGGTGGCGCGGTCGTACGGGATGGAGCGGGCGTCGAGCGGCGTCGTCCGGGTCCTGTATGAGCCGGTACTCCCCCTCGAAGGCAAGCATATCCTCGTCGTTGAGGATATAATTGATAGCGGGCGCACCCTGTCGGAGCTGATGGGGATGCTGCGGCGGAAGAACCCGAAGAGCCTCAGCATCTGCGCCTTCTTGGACAAACGGTTGGTCCCGGCCCCGCCGGAGCTTCGGTTCCTCGGCTTCCCGGCACCGGATCGCTTTCTGGTCGGTTACGGCCTGGATAGCGCCGAAGATTTCCGGCACCTGCCGTATATCGCGGAAGTGGATAGAGATGGCTGAACGACTCCCGACTCGACCCCCTGCACCCAACTGGGGCAACCTGAGCAAGAACCTCGCGCTCTGGTTGCTGGTGGCCCTGGTGGCCATGGCTCTGTTCCAGATGATGAGCCGCCAGCGGGCCAACACGCAGGAATTCTCCTATAGCACCTTCAAGCGCCAGCTGGAAGTCGGCAACGTGGCCGAGGTCACCGTCTACGACGGCAAGCAGCTGGAAGGCGACTTCAAGTCTCCGGTCACCCAGGACGGCCGCAGCGCCAAGAGCTTCACGGTCCTGCTGCCGGTCGCCAATAGCGAGCAGTTCATCGCCGAGCTGGAAAAGAACGGCGTGCCGATTTCGGCCAAGGAGCCCAAGGTGGGGATCGCCAACTTCATAGTGGCGGCCCTCCCCTGGATCGTGATCATCGGGCTCTGGCTCTTCCTCCTGCGCCAGCTCCAGGTGGGGGGCAGCCGCGCCTTCTCTTTCGGCAAGTCCAAGGCGAAGCTGCTCTCCGGCGATACGCCCAAGATCACCTTCGCCGACGTGGCGGGAGCCGATGAGGCCAAGGTCGAGCTGCAGGAGATCATCGAATTCCTCAAGGATCCCCAGAAGTTCACCCGCCTGGGCGGTCGCCTGCCCAAAGGCGCGCTCCTGGTGGGGCCGCCGGGAACCGGTAAGACGCTCCTCGCCAAGGCCGTCGCGGGCGAGGCGGGCCGGCCCTTCTTCTCGATGTCGGGGTCCGATTTCGTGGAAATGTTCGTCGGGGTCGGCGCCAGCCGGGTCCGCGACCTGTTCGAGCAGGGCAAGGCCCACGCCCCCTGTATCATCTTCATCGACGAGATCGACGCCGTGGGCCGCCATCGCGGCGCCGGCCTGGGTGGCGGGCACGATGAGCGGGAGCAGACCCTCAATCAGCTCCTGGTCGAGATGGACGGCTTCGAGTCCAACGAGGGCGTGATCCTGATCGCGGCCACCAACCGGCCCGACGTCCTGGATCCGGCCCTGCTCCGTCCTGGCCGGTTCGATCGCCAGATCGTCGTGGACTCCCCCGACGTCCGGGGTCGCGAGGGGATCCTACGGGTTCACACCCGAAAGATCCCGCTGGCCGCCGACGTCCGGCTGGACATCCTGGCCAAGGGAACGCCGGGGCTGGCCGGAGCCGACCTGGCCAACCTGGTGAACGAGGCCGCCGTACTGGCCGCCCGCCGCAACAAGTCGCTGGTGGACATGCAGGACTTCGAGGACGCCAAGGACAAGGTGATGCTTGGAGTGGAGCGCCGGAGCCTGGTGCTCACCGAGGACGAACGGCGGCTCACCGCGTATCACGAGGCCGGCCACGCCGTCGTCTCGGTCAAGATTCCCGGCAGCGATCCGATCCATAAGGTGACCATCGTTCCCCGCGGGCGGGCGCTGGGGCTCACCGCCTCGCTCCCCGAGGTGGATCGCCACAACTACACCAAGGAGTGGCTGATCGGGAACCTCGCCATGTACTTCGGCGGCCGAGTGGCCGAAGAGCTGGTCTTCGGTCCCGAAAAGGTGACCACCGGGGCGGGGAACGACATCGAGCGCGCGACCGCACTGGCCCGCCGGATGGTGACCCAGTTCGGCATGAGCGACAGGATCGGCGCCATGTCGATCGGGGACCGCGAGCAGGAGATCTTCCTGGGCCGCGAGTTCGCCCAGCGGCGCGAGGTGTCGGAGCGGACCGCCGAGATGGTGGACGACGAGGTCAAGCGGCTGATCGACGAGGCCTATACCCGGGCCCGCGAGATTCTCATGGCCAACCGCGATCTCCTCGATCGTCTGGCCGTGGCATTGCTCGAGCGGGAGACGGTCGATCGGGAGGATCTGGATGTCCTGGTCCAGGGGAAGCTGCTGCCTCCGCGGTCCTCCGAGTCGGCGCCGCCCGCGGCACCGGCTCCTCCGGCGATCGCCAAGCCCGATCAAGCGGCGGCGCGCGGCCCCATCCTGGGGGCTCCGCCGCCCGAACCGGCCGGCGCGTGATCGTCACCCCGCTGGCGGTGCACTCGCCGCGGGCCATTCGCGAACTCCTTCGGTCGGCAGGGTGGGATGAGCTTCGGGCCGAGGCCGCCGCGGCGGGTCTCGGCCCGTCGGCTTTCCGGATCGGCGGTCTCACGCAACCGGTCATCGAGAGCCTGGTCCATCACGCCGGAAAACTCGGCCTCGAGATCCTGACCGGGGACGACTGGGCCATTATCGCTGGCAGTCACTCACGACTCGGCGCCCTGGCCCGCCCCTGGCTCCTCCCACCGGAGCTAAGTGAACTCGGCCAGGCACTGGGTCAGGCGCTGCCTCCCGATCCCGCCCCGGCCTGGGTCACCGCCCGCGGCTCCGTGAGCCTCGATGGCCCGGTCATCCTCGGCATTCTCAACGTCACTCCCGACAGCTTCAGCGACGGAGGCCAGTTCACGGGTCTCGATGCGGCGTTGTCACAGGCGGATCGCCTGCTGGCCGAAGGGGCCGCCGTCGTGGATGTGGGCGGTGAGTCGACTCGCCCCGGACAGACCCCGGTTCCCCCGGAAGAAGAGATACGGCGGGTGGTACCGGTGCTCGAGGCGCTGGTGAGCCGGCACCCCAAGGCCCTGTTCTCGGTGGACACGGTGAAGGCGAGCGTGGCGGAGGCAGCGTTGGGAGCGGGAGCGGCCGTGATCAACGACGTCTCGGCCTTTCGCCTCGACCCGGCAATGGCGAAGGTGGCCGTGCGGACGGGATGCGGCGTGGTCCTGATGCACTCCCGCGGCAGCGTGGCCCAGATGGCGACCATGGAATACGCCGACTACGGGGACGATGTCGTGGGCGCGGTTCGCAGCGAGCTTCATTCTGCGCTGCTCACCGGCCTCGACGCGGGGCTGGCTCCGGAGCGGATCGTCCTCGACCCCGGGTTGGGGTTCGCCAAGTCCCCGGAGCAGAGCCTCCGTGTCCTGGACGGGCTCGAATCGCTGGTGGCACTGGGTCGGCCGGTCCTGGTTGGACCGTCCCGCAAGCGGTTCCTCGGAGCCGTGACCGGACTCGAGGTGGGCGCCCGGGATGGGGCCACCGCCGCCGCCTGTGTGGTGGCCTACGAGCGAGGGGCCAGGCTCTTTCGGGTCCACAGTGTCGCCGCGACCCGCGATGCGCTCATGGTGGCCCACGCGGTCCGGACCCTGTGAGGGGTCGCTTCCCACTACATTAAAGTGTTCTCCAGACATAAATTGGACGCTTATGGCGTACCCGGACTTGGCCGAGCGGGTGGGCCAGGTGCGTGGGCTGATCGCAAGCCATCAGGAGCGCCGGGGCTGGACCCATCCGGTCACCATTGTGGCGGTTACCAAAGGCCACGAACCTGAGGCGGTGCGTGCCGCCTTTGCCGCCGGCCTCACGGCCATCGGCGAAAATCGGGTGCAGGAAGCGCTGGCCAAGCAGGACCTGCTGCGCGACTGCCCGGTCGAGTGGCATCTGATCGGGACGCTGCAGCGGAACAAGGCCAAACACGCGGTCGGGCGGTTCGCGCTGATTCACTCGGTGGATCGCCTGGATCTGGCGGTCGAACTGAATCGCCGCGCCAGCGCGACGCAGGACATCCTGGTGCAGGTCAACTGCTCCGCCGAGCCTCAGAAGGGCGGGGTCGAGCCCGCCGAGCTGCCGGCGCTGCTGGATCGGATCCGGCCCCTCGAGCATCTGCGGGTGCGCGGACTGATGACCATGGCGGAGCTGACGGACGAGCCTGAGCGGCAGCGGGGCCCGTTCCGACTGTTGCGGGATTTGCGGGACCAGGCCGCGCTGCGGGGGGATTCGCTGCCGGAGCTCTCGATGGGCATGTCCGCGGATTACCTCGTGGCGGTGGAAGAGGGCGCCACCATGGTGCGGTTGGGCACACTCCTCTTTGGGGCACGCGCCGTATGACCTCAGACGTCTTTCACCTCACCCCACACGACATCCGCTCCCAGGAATTCCACAAGGTGATGCGTGGCTACGATCGCCTGCAGGTGGACGACTTCAGGGGACGGGTGGCCGACGAGATGGAGCGCCTCCTCCGGGAGCGGGCCCAGCTCGAAGAGCGGATTCGAAACTTCCAGGAACAGCTCCGTGCCTTCCGGGAGCGCGAAAAGGCGATGAACGACGCCCTGGTCGCGGCTCAGCAGCTCCGGGAGGAGGTCAAGGCCCAGGCCGATCTCCAGGCCGAGACCATTCTCCGGGAGGCGCGCGCGGAGTCGATGCGCATCGTGTCGCGTTCCCATCAGGAAGATCAGCAGCTCCGCGAGCGGACCGAAGCGCTGCACCGGCAGTTCGCCACCTATCTGGCCAGCTTCCGGGCCCTGCTCGAGCGGCACCTCGGTGAAGTCGAGGGCTACCAGGCCCACACGCAGGTGATGTCGCAGGTGCAGACCGAGCTGCTCCTCAAACGGCAGGCATGACCGCCGCTCCTTCCCTCTACGAGCAGGTCCAAACCGCCGTCACCGCCATCCGCGCCCGTACCACGGCGCGGCCGGAGGCGGCCATTATCCTCGGCACCGGTCTCGGTGGGTTGGCTCGAGAAATGAAGGTCGACACCTCGATCCCCTACCAGGACATCCCCGGGTTCCCGCTCTCCACTGTCGAGTCTCACGCCGGCCGCCTGCTGTTCGGCGGTCTCGGCGGCCGGTCGGTGGTCGCCATGCAGGGGCGGTTTCATCGGTACGAGGGATACACGCTCCAGCAGATCACGTTCCCCGTGCGGGTGCTGCACGCGCTGGGCGCGCCGATCCTGATCCTTTCCGGCGCCTGCGGGGGAATGAACCCGCTCTGGTCGGCTGGCGACCTGGTGCTGATCTCCGACCACATCAATCTGCAGGGTGACAATCCGCTGCTCGGCCCCAACGACGACCGGCTGGGGCCCCGATTCCCGGATATGTCGGCACCCTACGATCATGTGCTCCGGGCCCTGGCGCGCCGGCTCGCGCTGGAAATGGGGATGGTGCTTCGCGAAGGGGTCTACGTCGCGGTGACCGGCCCCAATCTGGAGACGCCAGCCGAGTATCGAATGCTGCGCGGGATCGGAGCCGACGTGGTCGGGATGTCCACGGTGCCGGAGGTGATCGTCGCGATCCACGAGGGGATGCGGGTGCTGGGGATTTCGATCGTGACCGATCTGTGCCTGCCCGACGCGCTGGAACCGGCCGAGATCGGCCGGATCATCGCGACCGCGAACCAGGCGGAACCGTTGCTGACCAGGCTGGTCGCTCGCGTGGTGGAGAAGCTCAACTGATGCCGTTTCCCGCCTGGCCCGATCTTTCGCCCGACCAACTGGAACGCCAGCTGCTGGAACAGTGGAAGACGGAACGCCTCTTTCAGCGGACCCTGGAAGCGACCCGTTCCGGGCCGCCCTTCGTCTTCTTCGAGGGGCCACCCACGGCCAACGGCAAGCCAGGGATCCATCACGTCTTCGCCCGGACCATCAAGGACCTGATCTGCCGCTATCACACCATGCGGGGCGAATCGGTGACCCGGATCGCCGGGTGGGACACCCACGGGCTTCCGGTCGAAATCGAAGTCGAGAAACAGCTCAAGCTCAACGGCAAGAAGGCCATCGAGGAATACGGAGTGGCGAAGTTCAACGCCCTCTGCCGGCAGAGCGTCTTCACCTACAAGGCGGATTGGGAGAATCTCTCCAACCGGATCGGGTACTGGCTCGACTACGATCATCCGTACATCACGTATACCAAGGAATACATCGAGACTGTCTGGTGGCTCCTGCGCCGGCTCTTTGACAAGGGGTTGCTTTATCGAGGGCACCGGGTGCTGCCCTACTGCCCGCGCTGCGGGACCGTGCTCTCCAGCCACGAGCTGGCGCTCGGCTACGACAAGATCCGGGACAAGTCGATCTACGTCACTTTCCCGCTCGAGGACGGTCGCGAGCTGGTGGTCTGGACCACGACGCCCTGGACTCTGCCGTCCAACGTAGCCGCCGCGGTACATCCCGAGCTGGAGTACGCCGAATTCCGGAGCCCGCACTACGCGGACCGGCGCTTCATCGCCGCCGCCGCACGGGAGGAAAAACTTCAGGAGATCCTCGGCACCGGAACCGTGCGGGACGGGGCGCCGTTCCCCGGGCGCGCGCTGGCGGGCCTCAAGTATCGCCGGCCGCTGGAGGTGGTTCCGATCCCCGAGGGCAAGGCCCACTCGGTGATCATTACCGGTGATTTCGTCAGCGCCGACGAAGGGACGGGGATCGTGCACATGGCGCCGGCCTTTGGGGCCGACGACTACGCCGCCGGCCAGGCGAACGGCCTGGCGCTGCTCCTTCCCGTGGCGGCCGACGGGACCTTCAGAGGCACCACCTGGCCCGAGCTCGAGGGGAAGCTGGTCACCGCCGAGGAGACTAACGATCTGATTACCCGGCGCCTGAAAGAGCTGGGCCGCTGGCTCAAGACCGAGCAGTACGAGCACGACTATCCCTTCTGCTGGCGCTGCGACAGCAAGCTGATCTACTACGCGCGCGACTCCTGGTTTGCCAGGACTTCCGCGGTGAAAGATCGGATGCTGGCGATCAACCGTGAGGTGGCCTGGCATCCGCCCGAGGTCGGCTCCGGCCGCTTCGGCGAGTGGCTGGGCAACAACGTGGACTGGGCGCTCTCCCGGGACCGCTACTGGGGGACACCGCTCCCGGTCTGGAGCTGCGACCGCGAAGCCACGCACGTGGAAGTGATCGGGAGCTACGCCCGCCTGGCCGAGCGCTGGGGCCAGCCGCTCCCGGCCGACTTCGATCCTCATAAGCCGCACATCGACGGCTACACCTGGCCCTGCTCCTGCGGCGGGACCATGCGGCGGGCGCCGGAGGTGATCGACACCTGGTTCGACTCGGGCTCGATGCCGTACGCCCAGTGGCACTATCCCTTCGAACACGAAGCGGAGTTCAAGGGTCATTTCCCCGCCGACTACATCTGCGAGGGGGTGGATCAGACGCGCGGCTGGTTCTACTCGCTGCTGGCCATTGCCGTCACCGCCTTCGACGGGCCGGCCTATCGCAACGTGATCGTGAACGAGCTGGTGCTGGACGCCCAGGGGCAGAAGATGTCCAAGAGCCGGGGGAACGTGGTGGACCCCTGGGCGATGGTCGAAGAATTCGGCGCCGACACCGTGCGGGCCTATCTGCTCGCTTCCAGTCAGGTCTGGCTACCCAAGCGATTCGATCCCCGCTCGATTCCCGAAGTGACCGGCAAGTTCTTCGATACCCTGAAGAACACCTACCGCTTCTTCGCCACCTACGCGGGGGACTGGAGTGCCCGGGATTCGGGCGGCGAAGTGAAGTTGGCGGACAAGTGGCTCCGGAGCCGGCTCGAGGCCACCGTCGAGGCGGTGAGCAACGCCTGGAGTGATTACGACGTCACCACCGGGCTCCGCGCCCTGATGGACTTCGTGGTGGACGACCTCTCCAACTGGTACGTGCGCCTCAACCGGTCCCGGTTCTGGGCACCGGACAAGGACGCCGAGCCTTCCGCGGTGGCCACCCTGCATGAGGCACTGGTGACGGTGAGCCAGCTCCTGGCTCCCGCCGCGCCATTCGCCAGTGACTGGCTGCATCGCGCCCTGGCCGAGGGATCGGTCCACCTCTCGCGGTTCCCGGTGTCGACGCGGCGACGGGACCCCGCGCTCGAGACGGCGATGGACGCGGTGCGTCGGCTCGCCTCCCTGGCGCGGGCCGGGCGGGAAGTGGTCAAGCTGCGGGTCCGCCAGCCGCTGGCCCGCATGCAGGTGGCCGTGCCCGCTGCGGTCCAGGGGCCGGCCTTTGAATCCCTCCTCGAGCTGCTGCATCAGGAGGTCAACGTCAAGAAGGTCGAGGTGGTGGCCTCCGACGCCGAGCTGGTCCGCCTCAAGGCCAAGGCCAACTTCCGCTCGCTGGGGAAACGGTTCGGGAAGGAGACGCCGGCGGTGGCGGCGGCGGTCGCGCAGTTGGCGCCCGACCAGCTGCGGGCACTCGAGGCGGGAGGCACGGCGAGCCTGACTTTGAACAGCCGGACGATCACCTATCTTTCAGACGACGTCGTCGTCGAGCGCGAGGTCACCAGCGACTGGCTGGTCCAGAGCGATGGCCCCTTTGTCGCAGCGCTCGACCCCCATCTCACCGACGAGTTGACGCGGGAAGGGCTGGCCCGGGAGCTGATTCACGTGGTCCAGCGCCTTCGCAAGGACGCCGGGTTTACCTTTAGTGCCCGGATCGAGCTGGCCGTCAGCGGGCCGAACCCGGTGCTGGAGGCGGCGCGGAAGCACGGGGGGTTCATTCAGGCGGAGACCCTGGCCCGGCGATTCGAGGTCGGGGGACGCCTGAAGGCCCCGGCGCGGGAGCAGACGCTGGATCTGGACGGCCACCAGGTGGTGGTCGGCGTGAGACAACTCGAGGCGGCCGGGGCCGCCTCCCAACCCATGGGGACTGGTCAGGGATGAACAAGAAGAACCTCAGCCATTTCGAGAAGCGCCTCATGGAGGAACGGGCCCGCGTAATGAAGGAGCTGGGCCACTACGACGAGTCCTTCAACGCGACGCTGCAGTCCTCCGATGGGGACCTCTCGTCCTATTCGTACCACATGGCGGACCAGGGCACCGACGCGATGGAGCGCGAGAAGCAATTCTTGTTCGCCAGCCAGGAGGGCCGCTACCTCTGGCACGTCAACGAGGCGCTCCGACGGCTCTACAAGGACCCCGAGAAGTTCGGCCGCTGCCACAACTGCGGCGACGAGATCAACTTCGAGCGGCTGGATGCTCTCCCGCACGCCCGTCTCTGCATCAAGTGCAAGGAGAAGGAAGAAGATGACAAGCGGCGGTGATCGCCGGGCCTTCTGGATCACCGGCGTGACCGTCGTGGTAGTGGACTTCCTGACCAAGATGGTCGCCGAGTCGGCGCTGCTCCGCACCGCCGGCCTCCCGGTGCTCGGCGACTGGTTCCAGCTCCGCCTGGTCTACAACTCCGGCGCCGCCTTCGGCCTCGACGTGGGACCGTATTCCCGCTGGATCTTCCTCGCGGTGGCCCTGATCGCCGTGGTCTTTCTCTACCGGATGTCGCTCAGCACCCCGCCCAGCGACACCTTTCGCCTGATGGCCCTGGCCCTCGTGAGCGGTGGCGCGCTGGGCAACCTGATCGATCGGATCCGGAATCCGCAGGGCGTGGTGGATTTTCTGGACATGGGCTTCGGCGTCCATCGCTGGCCCACCTTCAACGTGGCCGATATGGCGATCAGCCTGGGCGCCTTTGCGCTGGCCATCTCGCTCTGGCGCGAGGACGCGCGACAGGCCGCCGCCGAAGAGGTCTCCCAGTCCGTATGACGGTGACCCGCGGATAGCGGACGGAGATCCGCCGTGCCGACCGCACCTGCGCAGTCCTCAGCCCTCAGTCCGCAGTCCTTCAAGTTCCTGGTTAGCGCCTCCACCACGGAGCGCCTCGACCGGTTCCTCGCCGATCAGCTTCAGTGGTCCCGCTCCCAGGCCGCCCGCCTGGTCGCGATGAAGGCGGTCAAGGTCAATGGCGTGGTAGCCCGCGCCTCGCGCACGCTGGTCCGGGGCGATGAAGTCGCCGTCGAGATCCCGGCCACCGCCAGCCCCCGGACGCTGCAGCCGGCTGCCATCGAACTCACCGTGGTCTTCGAGGACGAACACCTCGCGGTGATCGACAAACCGGCCGGCCTGGTGGTGCATCCGGCGCCGGGACATTGGCAGGACACTCTGGTGAACGCCCTGGTCGCGCGGGGAACCACACTCTCATCCGGCCTGGGCGACCAGGGTCGTCCCGGTATCGTCCATCGCCTCGATCGGGACACCTCGGGTCTGATGGTGGTGGCCAAGAGCGACCTGGCCCACCGGCGCCTGGGCGCCGCTCTCGCGGCGCGGCGCGTGACCCGCCAGTATGCCGCGCTCGCCTGGGGGCACCTCCGCAAGAGCCCCACCGTGATCGAGGCACCGATCGCGCGCCATCCCAGGGACCGCAAGCGCATGGCGGTCGTCGAGGAAGGGCGGGCGGCGCGTACCGATGCCTGGGTGGTCGCCCGATTCGACTTGGTCGACCTGTTGCGACTCGAGCTCCACACTGGTCGCACCCATCAGGTGAGGGTGCATCTGGCCCATATTGGCCATCCGGTGCTGGGGGATCCGGTCTATGGGGGCGGCGGGAGTCGCCGTTTCGGCGGCTCCCGCCGCCGCGCCGCGCTGGTCCTGGAAGGCCTGACCCCGCGACAGGCGCTGCACGCGGCTTTTTTGGCCTTCCAGCACCCCGCGACCGGCGCCCCGTTGGAGTTCACCTCCGAATGGCCGCTCGACCTCCGGCCGGCCCTGGCACAGGCCGCCGGCGGCGACGTTGCTGATTCCTCCCCACTCGCGTATCTTCGTTTCTTCAAAGAACATGGCTGATGCTTCGCCGGTTCGCCTGGTGGTCTTTCAGGTCGCGGATTTGACCTGCGCCGTCCCCGTTGCAACGGTGCGCGAAATCATCCCGACCCAGCCCGCGACCCGAATCCCCGGCGCGCCACGCGCAGTCGACGGCCTGGTAAATGTTCGGGGCTCGTTACTCACGGTCGTGAGCGGTCATCTGGTGCTCGATCGCCCGTCCACCCCACAGCCGGATCGCTCGGTGATGGTGCTGGAAGTGGCTGGGAAGTGGTTGGGACTCGCAGTGGACGCGGTGCTCGATCTCATCGATGTTCCCCCGGACGACCTCGCGCCCAAGGAGGCGCTTCCCGGGCTCGATCCCCGGCTGGTCAAGGCCGTCGGGCGCCGCAATGACGACGTCTTCGTGGTCCTCGATACCGAAGCTTTGCTGGCACCCCTGATCGCAGGGTGAACCGGCGTCCGGATCCAACCCGCTGCCAGGAGGAAGGCGCGTGAGTCATACCGTACTGGTCTGCGACGACGCGATCTTCATGCGCACCATGATCGGCGACATCCTCACGCAGGCGGGGTTCAGTATCGTCGGCGAAGCCGAGACCGGGCGCGAGGCGGTCGAGAAGTACAAACAGTTGAAGCCCGACCTGGTGACCATGGACATCGTGATGCCGGACATGGGCGGCATCGAGGCGGTGCGGGAGATCTGCAAGACCGATCCCGACGCCAAGATCCTGATGTGCAGCGCCATGGGCCAGCAGGCGTTGGTGGTGGAGGCGGTGCAGGCGGGCGCCAAGGACTTCGTGGTCAAGCCGTTCCAGCCCAGCCGCGTGCTGGAGGCGGTCCAGCGCATCCTCGGATGATGGATCGATCGCGCTACGCCGCCCTCTTCCTCAGCGAGAGTCGCGAGCACCTCAACACCTGTAACCAGCTGCTCCTGGAATGGGAGCGTGATCCCAAGGCCAGCGAGCCGGTGACCGGGATCTTCCGCGCCATGCACACCCTCAAGGGCATGGCGGGGGCGATGGGGTTCGTCAACCTGACCGAGCTGGCCCATCGCGCCGAGACCCTCCTCGATATCCTGCGCAGCGCGCCGGCCGCCAGTATCGAGTTTCACGACCTCCTCTTTCGGGTGGTGGACGCACTGGAATCCGGCGTGAGCCAGGCGGTGGCGGGGGGTGACGAGGGGCTCGACTTCCGCGCCCTGCTGGCCGAATTGACTGACGTCACCGCTTCTTCTCCCACCACGGGGAGCTGGGCGGTCGGCAGTCTTACCCGTGTGGAGGAGCCGGTCGCGCCCGCCGAGGGACGAGTGGTCCGGGTGACGATTCGTCCCGATGCGCCGATGCGAGGCGCCCGCGCCCTCCTCGCCCTCCGCCGCGCCGAGTCCCTGGGCCGGGTCACCACGGTGCGTCCCGCGCCGGCCGCCTTTGAGCATGAGGAGTTCGACGGGCGCTTCAGCTTCCGGTTCGAGAGCGAGTCGGCCGATCCGGCGGTGGTCGAGGCCATCTCATCGGTCGGCGACATCGCTTCCGTCGCCTTCGGCGAAGAGACGGCCACGGCTGCCACCCCCTCCACGAGTGCGACCGCCGGCCGCTCCCGCCAGATCCGCGTCGACCTGGCCCGTCTCGACGCGCTGATGAACCAGGTCGGTGAGCTGGTCGTCGCCAAGGGCCGCCTGGCCGAGCTGGTCGCGGACGACGGGTCTCCCGATCTCCAGGCCGTGAGCGCCCGCATCGGCCGCGTGGTGGGAGAGATGCAGGCCGAAATCATTCAGGCCCGGATGACGCCGGTCTGGCAGGTGTTCGACCGGTTTCCCCGCCTGGTGCGGGATCTCTCTCGCCAGCTGGGCAAGCGGATCGCCTTCCAGGTCGAGGGCGAGGAGATCGAGCTGGATCGCGCCCTCCTGGACGAGATCGGCGACCCGCTGCTCCATCTGCTCCGGAACGCCGTCGATCACGGCATCGAGCTCGCCACCGAGCGGAAGCAGCTCGGTAAGCCCCCGGAAGGGCGCATCGTGCTCTCCGCCAGCCGCGATCGGAGCGCCGTCGCCATCCAGGTCTCCGACGATGGCCGCGGGATCGATCGGGAGCGCATTCTGGCCAAGGCCATCAAGGAGGGCGTGGTCGAAAAGGGCACCGCCAGCCTCACCGATGACCATCTGCTGCGGGTGCTGGCCCGTCCCGGGTTCTCCACCGCCACGATGGTCACCGACGTCTCGGGCCGTGGAGTCGGTATGGATGCGGTGGTATCCCGGCTGCGCGGACTGGGCGGCTCGCTCCAGATCGAGACCACGGTCGGCAAGGGGACCACGTTCACGCTCCGGATCCCCTCGACGCTGGCGATTCTGCGGGCCCTGCTGGCCCGGGTCGGCAGCGAGCGGTACGCCGTGCCGCTGGCCAGCGTGGCCGAAACGGTCGAGTACGTCTCGTCCGCGGTGGTCTCGCTCCACGGGAAGGAAGCGCTGGTGCTGCGCGACCTCGTGATTCCGACCGTGCACCTGCGCGAGCGGGTCGGAGCGGAGGGGAGCCGGCCGGCGGGCCGGCCGCCGACCCTGATTCTGGAAGTGGGAGGACAGCGTGCCGCCCTGGTGGTCGACGCGCTGGTTGGACAACAGGAGGTGGTGGTCGAGGCCTTCGATGGCCCCAGTGGGATGCTCCCGATTTTCAGCGGTGCGACGATTCTGGGCGACGGCGAGCCGGTCCTGATTCTGGATCCGGCGGCGCTGGTCTAAGGAGCCGGCATGGACGACGTCCGCGACCTGCACGCACTTCAGCGGGACGCGCTGCGCGAGGTGGCCAACATCGGAGCCGGCCACGCCGCGACCGCGCTGTCCCAGCTCACCAACCGTACCATCATGATCAGCGTGCCCCAGGTGAACATCGCGCGCATCGATGAGGTGCCCGATGTCCTGGGCAAGCCCGATGACGTGATTGCCGCGGTGCTCATGCACATGATGGGCGACCTCACCGGCCGGACCCTGGTGGTGTTCCCCGAACCCTCGGCCCGCACCCTCTGCGACATCCTGCTCCGGAAGCCCTTCGGGACCACCAAGGCCTTCGGCGCCATGGAACAGTCCGGGCTCAAGGAAGTCGGGAATATCCTGAGCAGCGCCTATCTCAACGCCCTGAGCGACTTCATGGGGATGATGCTGGTCCCCTCGGTGCCCAGCCTGGCCATCGACCTCTGCGGCGCGGTGCTGACCTCGACCTTCATGAACTTCGGCTTCGATCGCGACTACATCTTCTGCGTCGAGACCGAGTTCCTGCTGGATGACCCCAACGTGCACATCCGGGGCCATTTCCTGTTGCTGCCGGACCTGGCCTCGTTGCGGGCCATTTTCGACGCCATCCGCTTGACCTGAGGGCGCCTATGACCGCCCCCGCGCCGTCGGAACGCGACCTCGCGGTCATCCGATCCTTCGCTCGTCGGATCGATCCCTCCGATGCCGGGGCTCATAACAACTTGGGGGTGCTCTATTACCAGAAGGGGCTGATCGCCGAGGCGATCGCTCAGTTCCTCCGCGCCCTCGAGCTGGACCCGCGGATGCACGTGGCCCAGGGCAACCTGGAGATCGCCTACCGCTCGACCGGCTACTACGACCGTCGGGTGGCCGAGCTCCGGGACAAGGTCCGCCGCGCGCCCGACGATCACGACGCCCGCTGGGAGCTGGGGCGGACCTTCGCCGCCATGGGGCAGAACAACGAGGCGGTGGCGGAGTTCGAAGCCATCCTCGCCCGTCGGCCTCAGGACGTGGCCTGTCTGATCCAGCTCGGCCTCGCCGAAAAGGCGCGAGGACAGCTGGACAAGGCCTGCGAATACTTCCGCCGCGCCTGCGCGCTCGACCCCCACAGCTCGGTCACGCTCTTCTACTACGGGGAGACCCTCTACAACCGGGGGCTCAACGAGCAGGCGCGCGAGGTCCTGGAAAAGGCCATCGCCCGCAATCCCGACAACGCCGACGCGCACTACCTCCTGGCCTTCGTCTGCGGCGACCTCGGCGACCACTCCGCGGCCCAGACGGCCACCAAGCGCGCCATCACCCTGAACCCGACCTTCGCCCGAGCCCAGAGCAACCTCTCCCTCGAACGCTACCGTGATCCGGCCGGCGGGTCTCGCCGCTCCCGCGAGACCGCGCGCCCCGCCGTGGCCGAAGGCGGGGCTTTGGCCCACTACAACCTGGGGCTCGCCTTCCGGCAGAAGGGCTACTACACCGAAGCGCTGCGCGAATACCGGCTGGCGCTCGAGGCGGGCGAAGAGCGCACCCTGGTCACTCAGGCGATGGCGGAGCTGCATCTGCTGCGCCGCAGCTTCCCGGCCGCGCTGGAGCTCTACGATTCCCTGGCCGGTGAGCTGGCCGAGTCCCCCAAGATCTGGAACGAGCGTGGGGTCTGTCTCCACCAGTCTGGTCGCCGGGAGCATGCCCGCGCGTCCTATCAGCGCGCCACCGAGCTGGATCCCAACTACGCGCTGGCCTGGAACAACCTGGGCGTGCTGCTCACCGGCAGCCCCCGCGACCAGAGCGAAGCGGAGAACTGCCTCCTCCAGGCGTTGAGCGTTCAGCCTGAACTGGAGACCGCGCGACTCAACCTGGCGCTCTTTCAGCTGCAACGGCGTCAGCTGCAGGCCGCCCTCGAGGCCTACCGCTCGGTGGTGGCGGTCCGGCCCGAGTCGCCGCTGGCCTGGAACGGCATCGGCCTCGTGCTGGTCGAGCTCAAGCGGTACGAGGAAGCCAAGAACGCCTTCTCGCGCGCCATCGACGCCGATCCCAATCTCGCCGCCGCCCACTACAACCTGAGCTTCACCCTCAGCCACCTGGGCGATTTCGACGGCGCCTTGCGCGCCACCAAGCGGGCCCTGGAACTGGAGCCGTACTACGTGGCCCAGAAGTACGCCCTCGCGATCGATCTCCAGTACGAGAACGCGACCATCTCCATCACGCCGCAGATCTCGGCGGACGTGGATGCCTCGGAGGCGAGTGCGGAGTTCGCCTTCGATGGCGCCCTGCTGGACCAGATCTTCGAGGAGCTGTCCACGCCGACGCAGCCCGAGGCCGCGCTGGCGGCGTCGCAGGAGGACCCCCTGGCCCTGGCCAACGACTACGTCGGCAAGGGACTGCTGGAGCTAGCCTCGGCCGAGCTGGATCGGGCGGTGCATCGTGGGGCGCCCCGATCGAGGGCGTCGGTGGTGCAGGGCAACATCTTCGCCAAGCGCGGCCTCCACGGCGAGGCGCTGGACCGTTATCGCGAGGCGTTGATGCAGGAGCCGGAGCTCACCGAGGCACGGATGGGAGAGGTGCAGGCGCTGCTGGCGCTCGATCGCGGTACCGAAGCGGCGGGACGGGCCGAGGAGCTGAGCCGGGCCACGCCGAACGACGTGGAGACGCTGGTCATGGCGGCCCGCGCGCGGCTGGCGGCCGATGATCCGGAAGGGGCGCTGCAGTCGCTCAAGGCGGCCCAGGCCCGGACGCCGGGGCGGGTGGATCTGCTCCAGCTCGAGGCCCGGATCGCCGCGCGCTCCGACCGGCCCGACGACGCGGTCGCGGCGTACCAGGCGGCGCTGCAGCTCGACCCGTCAGTGGCGCAGGTCTGGTTCGAGCTGGGCAAGGTGGAGGAGGGGCGGGAGAACTGGGTGGGCGCGCGGCTCGCCTATCAACGGGCGCTCGACCTGCTTCCCTCGTTCATCGAGGCGGCCCTGGCGATGGCGGACCTGGTGCGCCGGGTGGATTCCGCGACCGCGGCGGTGGACCTGCTGATCAAGGTGCTGGAGACCGAGCCCTGGGACCTGGACGCGCTCTTCCTCCTGGGCCGTACCCTGCTCGACGACGGGCGCGCCGACCGGGCACTCGAGGCCTTCCAGCGCGTGCTGCGCTTCCAGCCCGATCACGAGGGCGCCCTGTTCCATCTCGGCGTGGCGTACGCCCGGCTCCGTCGGTACCCCGAGGCGGTGGCGGCCTGGGAACGGTCTCATCAGGTCAACCCCAGCGGCCCGTATGCTCAGGCCGCGCGCCGCCACGCGCGATCGGCCCGCGAGCTTCACCACATCTTCGCGGCCGCAGCGAGCTAGCCTGTGGCGATCGAAGGCCCGCTGAAGGAGCTGAGCATCCACGATGTCTTCCAGCTCCTCGATCTGAGTCACAAGACCGGCGCGCTCCGGGTCCGGTCCGAGCTGCGTCAGAACGCGGGCGTGGTCTCCTTCGAGGAAGGGCATGTGGTCGCGGCGGAGATCCTCAGCAATCCCCATCCCCTGGGGGCCTTGCTGATGCGGTCCGGAAAAGTGGGAGAGGAGCCACTGGCACGGGCGCGGGCCGCTCAGGCCGGCGGCGATCCCCGCCGGCTGGGGGAGATCCTGATCGAGCAGGGCGCCATCACTCCCAAGGAGCTCGAGCGCCAGGTCCGGCTCCAGATCGAGGAGGTGGTCTTCGAGCTGATGGGATGGCAGGAGGGGTATTTCGCCTTCGAAGAGGGCGGCGGGGCGGCACTCCCGGCCGAAGCGCTGATCCGCATTCCCACCTCGGTGCTGTTGATGGAAGCGGCGCGACGGATCGACGAATGGAGCCGGATCGAAAAGAAGATCCCCAACCTCGGGATCGTGCCGGTGCTGGCGCCGACGCTGGAGACAACCGACGTGATCGACCTGCTGCCGGACGAGTGGGAGGTGCTGTCGGTGGTGGATGGCCAGCGCGACGTGCGGGGCATCGCCCAGGCGCTGGGCGCGCCCGAATTCGATGTCGCCAAGACGCTCTTTGGTCTGGCCAGTGCCGGAATTATCCTGTTGGAGGATCGGCCCCGGCGGCGCATCAGCGAGGCCGACGGCGGCGAGCTGCGGCGCCTGGTCCGGCAGGTCGAGGATCACCTCGCGACCGGCGATCCCGCCTCCGCATTGGCCGTGGCGGAAGCCCTGGTGAGCGCTCATCCTCATCAGCCACTGGCGCATCTGGCGCGGGGCCGGGTGCTCCTGGCCGTGGCCCGCTACGACGAGGCCGCCGAAGCCCTGTGGCTCTCCGCCGAGCTGGATCCGGTTTCGGCCGCCGCGCGGCGGCTGCTCGGGTACTGCTTCCTGGGGCAGGGGCGCTATCGGGAGGCGGCCGACGAGTGGGAACGGTGGCGGCAGCTGGGACCGCAGGGTGCGGATGAAGAGATTCAACAACCGATCGTCGAGCGGGTGCGGCAGGCGGCGCTCACCATCGACGGTGCGCTACGAGGCATCGCGTGATTGACGATATCCGGGCCTGGACCGCGGAGCTGGCCGCCGACCCGTCGAGCCTGATCTTCCTCAGGCTGGGCGAGGCGCTGCGGCGCCGGAGCCAGATCGAGGCCGCCCTGAAGGTCGCGGTCGCCGGCCTGACCCGGTACCCCCATCTGCCCGACGCGCACGATCTCTACGCCCGGATCCTGTCGGATGCCGGGGACCTGGAGCGCGCGTTCGACGAGTGGGACATGACGCTTCGATTGGCGCCCACCCACGCCGGCGCACTGAAGGGAATCGGGTTCCTCTATTTCCGGGCCGGCGAGAACGAGCTGGCCGTGCAACACCTGGAGGCCGCTCTCCAGGAGACGCCCGAGGATGAAGGCCTGGCTCAGGCGGTGGAGCGGGTGCGCGACCTGCTGCAACCGCCACCGCTGGAGGCCGCCGAGCCGGAGCTCGAGGCCTCGGCGCCAGCGCCCACGCCCGAGGACCGCGTGCTGCTGGTGGATGCGGGGGGACTCCCGATTCGCGGCCGCCTCAGCGATCCGACCGGCGTCGAGATCGGAGAGCGCATCGGCGCGCTGCTGGCCGGGACCGCCCGCGAGGCGGCCCGCGCGGCCGGCCTCCTCGGCCTGGGCGAATGGCAGGGCCTGTTGATCGAATGCACGCAGGCCAACCTCTGCCTCGTGAAGCCGACGCCCGAGAGCTTCCTGTTTGAGGTGCAGGATCTCGACGTGCCGATCGGCCAGCTGGGGTTGCGGGCCGAACGGACCGCACGCGCGGCGCGTCGGTGGCTGGAGGCGATGCGATGAGCCGCACCTATCTCACGCTGCTCGATCCCCTCACCCGTCTGGTCGGGGCCCGCGGCGCCATGATCGTCTCCGCCGAGGACGGACTGGTCGTCGCCGAGTTCTTGATGGAGAACGTCAAGGGATCGGCGCTGGCCGCCCTGGCTGCCAGCCTGGCCAATCGAGTGGCCCGGGTCGTCGAGACCTCCGGACGCGGGGCGCCCCGATTCATGCAGCTTCAGGCCAAGGGTGGATCGGTGTTCGTCGCCCCGGCCCCCGCGGACTTGATCCTGGTGCTGTTCACGGGCCCCGAGACCGCGGCGGGGGCGGCTCGGCTGGAAATGCTGCAGGCGGTGGAGCGGATGGGCTGATGCGGACGGTCGAACCCTGGGTGGCCGAGCCCCTCAACGCTTTCGTGACCGAGTCATCGGCTCGGCTGACCCTGCTCATGACCAGCTCGGGGCAGGTGGTGGCTCAGCACGGTTTCGCGGGCGCGCTCGACGTGATGTCGGCGGCGGCGTTGGGTGCCGGGATCATGGCCTCGTCCCAGGAGCTGGCCGCGCTGATGCGCTGGCCGCCATTCCGGATCATGGTGCACCAGGGGCGCGCCCAGGGTCACTTCCTCTGCCGCTTTCAAACCCCCCGGGGTTGGTGGATCGGCCTGGTGGTCTTCGGCACCGACACCAGCCTCGGGCTGATCCAGCTCTTCTTCGATCAATTGGTGGAGCAGCTCCTGGCCGCCACTCCACACGAAGAGAAGCCTCGCGAAGTGCTGACCGCGGACTTCGAGGCCGAGCTCAACGCGAGCCTCCGGGCTCTCTTCGGACGCTAGGCGACATGTCGCTCGTCAACTTCACCAGCCGCGAAATCACCTGCAAGCTCGTCTACTACGGGCCGGGCCGGTCCGGAAAGACGACCAACCTGCACTACGTCTACGGCCGCGTCCCGGAGAGTCGGCGCGGGCGCATGGTCTCGCTCGCCACCCAGACCGACCGGACCCTGTTCTTCGACTTCCTCCCGCTCGACCTGGGTGTGATCTCAGGGTTCACCACCCGGTTCCAGCTCTATACGGTGCCGGGGCAGGTCTACTACGACGCGACCCGGAAGCTGGTGCTGCAGGGAGCCGATGGCGTGGTCTTCGTGGCCGACAGCCAGGCCCGCCGCCTGGACGACAACGTGGAGAGCCTGCAGAATCTCCAGGTCAACCTGTTGCAACAGGGTGTGGACGTGCGTCAGTTCCCGGTCGTCCTGCAGTACAACAAGCAGGATCTCCCCCGCGATCTCATCCTCACGCCGGATGAGCTGGACGAGGCCCTCAACTTCCGCAACGTGAAGAGCTTCAGCGCCGACGCGGTGCGCGGAACCGGCGTCTTCGAAACGCTCAAGGGGATCTCGGAGCTGGTGCTCAAACGCCTGGCGGCGGGGACCCCGGCATGAGCATTCCGCTCAATCCGCGCTACCGGTTCGAGACCTACGTGGTCGGTGCCGCAAATCGGCTCGCCGCGACCGCTGCCAAGGCGGTCGCCGAGTCTCCGGGGTCGGTGTACAACCCGCTCTTCATTTATGCCGGGTCCGGCCTGGGCAAGACCCACCTGCTGATGGGCATCGGCCACGCTGCCCTGGCTATTAACCCCCAGCTCCGCTGCGAGTATCTCACCCTGGACGAATTCGTCGAGGCCTTCAACGCCGCGATCGGCGCAGGGCAGGGGGAAGCCTATCGGAAGCGGTACGCGGAGGTGGACCTGCTGCTGGTGGACGACGTCCAGTTTCTGACCCACCGGCGGGAAATGCAGGCCGAGCTGCTCCGCTTGACCAACAGCATGCTGTCCACCGGACGCCAGATCGTCCTCTCGAGCGATCGGCAACCTGGCGAGATCGAAGCGCTGGACGAGCGCCTGATTCAACGGTTCGCCGGGGGCCTGGTCATCGACATCGCGGCGCCCGACTTCGAGACTCGGGTGGCTATCCTGCGGCGCCAGGCGGAAGAGCGGCGGGCCAGCTTCTCTCCGGACGTTCTCGAGACGGTGGCGGCCATCGGGGCCAGCAGCGTGCGAGAGCTGATTGGGGCGCTGAATCGCCTGATCGCGCTCCAGGCGGTGAGTGAGACCGCCATCGATGCCGCCCAGGCCAGAGCCATTCTGGGCCGCGGGGGGGACGAGGAGCCTCCGGCCAAGGCGGAGGCGAAGCCGGCTCCCGCTCGCGCCGGGGGCGGTGGGACTGAGGCTCCGTCCGATGAATTCGGCGCCTTTCTCTCCGACGTGGTCTCGACCGTAGTGCAACAGGTGGAGGCGTGGCGATCCCGGGTGGGGGAAGCGATCCTGCGCTGGGAGGGAGAGGGATACCGCACCACCCGCCTGAGCGCCCTGCTCGAGGAAGAGGCTCCCTCCGATCCGGACATGGCGCTCCAGGAGTTCTCCAAGGACATCGAGCGGCTGCGACTGCTCCAGGCCGAAGCAGTGGAGCTCGACCCGGCCCTGGCCGGCGCCGCCGTCTTTCGCGATCCCGACAACGTCGAAGAAGCGCGTCTCCAGGTCGAACGGGCGCGGCAGGGAACTCTCCCGCCCCCGGCTCCCGCGCCGATCTGGCAACTGGCCGACTTCGTCGAAGGCCCGGGCAGTCTCCTCGCCCTCAAGGCCGCGCGCAGCGTCATCGCCGAGCCGGGACGAGTCTACAACCCGCTGGTGATCGTCGGCGGGAGCGGGGTAGGGAAGACCCACCTGCTCCACGGGATCGGCAACGAGTTGGCCAAGGCACCGGGCGGCGTGGTCGCCTGTCTCAGCGCCCAGGATCTGATCGATGATCTGATCAAGGCCATCGACAAGAACCGGGTCAACTGGTGGCGGGCCCGCTACCGCCGGATCACCGCCCTTCTGCTCGACGACATCCATCTGATCGCGGGGAAGGAGCGGACCCAGGAAGAGCTGTTCTGGCTCTTCAATCTGCTGCACCAGGCCACGCGACAGATGGTCTTCACTTGTTCGGTGCCGCTCGCGCAATTGACCGGTATCGAGACGCGGCTCTTGACCCGGCTCGAAGGCGGCCTGGTGGTCGAGCTGCCGCTCCCGGAGCGCGAGGCCCGGGTTGCCATCGTCGAGCGCCTGCTGCGCGAGAAGGTGGGTGAGGCCGATCGCGAGTTGGCCGACTACCTCGCCGGCCGGCCGGTGGACTCGGTGCGGGCGCTGCAAGGGCTGGTGCAGCGCGTGCTCAACGCGGCCGACTCCGAACAGGTCCGGCCGACCGCCGCCCTGGCGCGGCCCCTGCTCGAGGGCGCGCCCGCCGCGCCGGTCCGTCGAACCAGCTCGGGCCGGACCAGCGGCGTGCTCACCCCCGCGGCCAGCCTCCGCAGCCGCGAGAAGGTGGTCTGGGACTGGCCCGACATCGGTGACCGCCTCATCGAGGATCTCCGCTAATGGCCATCAAGGGGAGCCTCAAGGAGGCCAGCCTGCCCGACGTCCTGCAGCTGCTGGCGTTGGGGAAGAAAACCGGGTGCCTGGCCGTCGCCGACCGGCACAACTTCGGCTACATCTACTTCGATCAGGGCCGGATCTGCTACGCCTCGATCGTCAATCGCCCCGACCGCCTGGGGGATCTCCTCGCCAAGAACCAGCGCATCAGCCAGGAACAGCTGCAGCAGGCGATCCAGATGCAGGAGGAGCGGCGGGATCGGCGTCTGGGCGAGATCCTCGTCAACCTCGGCGCCATCCGGCGGGAGGAGCTCGAATCCTACATGCGGGTCCAGATCGAGGAGGCGGTCTACCACCTGTTCACCTGGACCTCGGGCACCTTCAACTTCGAGGCGGGCGTGCGGCCCGAGTACCAGGATTTCCTGGTGGACATCAACCCCGAGTCGTTGCTGCTCGAAGGCGCCCGGCGGGTCGACGAGTGGAGCCTCATCGAGAAGAAGATTCCCAGCTTCGATCTGATCTTCGCCGTGGACCGGATGCCCGAGGAGGACTCCGAGGTCTCCCTCGCCGCCGACCAGGAACGGATCCTGCCTCTGATCGACGGCAAGCGCGATGTCAACGCCATCGTCGAAGACTCCGGCCTCATGGAATTCGAGGTCGGGAAGGCCCTCTACGGGTTGATCACTGCCGGTTACGTCCGGCGCGTGGGCACGTCGGAGGCCCGCGCCGCGCCCAAGGTGAGCGATACGCGCGTCGAGGAGCACCGCAATCTGGGGATCGCCTTCTACAAGACGGGCATGCTCGACGAGGCTCAGCGCGAATTCCGACGGGTGGCTGAGCTCCGCCCCAACGAGGCCAGCTCCGCGTTCTACCTCGGCCTCATTGCCCTGAAGAAGGCCAAGTGGCTCGACGCGGTGGAGGCGCTGCGCCAGGCCGCCGACAAGGGTGGCAACCGGCCGGCCGCACTCCACAACCTGGGCTTTGCATTGGAGCAGCTGGGCCGGTTGACCGAGGCGGAGACCGCCTACGGGGAAGCCGTGAGCCGGGCCCGGGACGATCCACGCAGCATGATCGGCTGGGGCGTCGTCGCCCTCAAGCGGAACGATCCCGCCGTAGCGTCCGGCCGGCTCGCGCGGGCGCGCGAGCTGATGGGAGACCGCCCGCCCCCGGCGGTCTGGTACTGGGCCGCCAGCCTGGCCGCCGCCGGAACCGTGGAGCTCGAGGAGGCCGTGCGCATCGGCCGCGACGGCGTCACTGCCTATCCCCAGAGCGCCACGCTCCGGAACAACCTGGCCTCGCTCCTGGAGCTGACCGGGGATCTCGAGACCGCCGAGCAGCTGCTCCGGAGCGCCTACGCCGACGATCCCACCCTGCCTCAGGTGTCGAAGAACCTGGCCGACCTGCTGTATCGGGCGGGGAACTACGACGATGCCTTCGAGGCCTACGAACGGGCCGCGAAGCTGGACCCCGACCTCGGGGACGACCTCTACTTCAAACTGGGGAACATCGCGTTCAAGCGCCGCGACCGGGAGCGGGCCCGCTCCTGCTGGCAGCGGGTCGCGGAGCTCAACCCCAGCCATCAGCTCGCTCGCGCCAACCTGGAAACACTTGACGCCAGTCTATGACCGCCGGCGACGAGGCGGCCTTTGCCTCGCTGGCTCAGCGCATCGCCGAGTCAGCCGGGCTGACGCTCGAGGCCTACAAGACCAAGTGCATCAAGCGGCGGATCGCGGTGCGCATGCGGGCCTGCGGGGTCCACACCTACGTTGAGTATCTGGCCGTGCTCGATCGGACGCCCAAGGAGATGGACCGTCTGCTCGATGCCCTGACCATCAATGTCACCAAGTTCTTCCGGAATCCCGAGACCTGGGGCCGAGTCCGGGACCTGGTGCTTCCCGGGTTGCTTGCTCCGGGGCAGGGGCCGATCCGGATCTGGAGCGCGGGCTGCTCGTCCGGGGAGGAGGCCTACACTCTGGCCATGATCCTGGCCGACGCACTGTCCAGCGTGGGCCGGGCCCATGAGCTGAGCCGGGTGACCATCGATGCCACCGACATTGATCGGGTCTCGCTGGAGAAGGCCCGGGCCGCCTCCTATCCGGAAGCGGCGCTCGACGACGCGCCACCCGGCCTCGTCTCCCGATATGGCAAGCGCGATGCCGCGGGAAACATCACCGTGGCCGATGAAGTGCGCCGTCTGGTCCGGGTCACCAGGCACGACGTGACCTCGGAGCCGCCGCTCAATGCTCCCTATCAGCTCATCGTCTGTCGCAATGTCGTCATCTACTTCGACCGGCCGACCCAGGAGCGGTTGATGACGGTCTTCTACGATGCCCTGGCGCCGGGTGGCGTCCTGGTACTCGGCAAGGTGGAGACCATCTTCGGACCCAGCCGGAGCCGACTGGAGCTGGTCGAGCCGCGCGAGCGCATCTACCGGCGGCCCGCATGAGCGAGCGGGAAATCCTGATTCGAGTTGCCGACTTCAAGGTTGGCCGGGCGGGCGACGCGCTGATCACCCTGGGACTGGGAAGCTGTGTGGCCATTCTCCTCCTCGATCCCGGCGAGAAGATCGGTGGCCTCGCCCATATCCTGCTCCCCTCGCGCTCGGCCGCGGGCCGGCAGCGGGACAACCCCGCCACCTTCCCCCAGACCGCGGTGCCCGCCGTGCTGGCCGAGATGGGATTGCTGGGGGCCGAGCGCAGGCGGATCAATGCCAGGCTGGTCGGCGGGGCGAGCATGTTCGCCTCGCTGGCCCCGCCGGGAACGATTCAGATGGGCGAGCGCAATCTGGCCAGCTGCCGGGAGGTCCTGCATCACCAGGGCATCCCGGTCATCGGTGAGGCGGTGGGCGGGGATTTCGGACGCTCGGTCCGCTTTTCGGTGGAGTCCGGGGTCGTGCAGGTTCGCTCGGTGGCGCACGGTGAGCAGCGGCTCTGACCTTCCCAGCGTCCTGGTGGTGGACGACAGCGCTCTCTACCGGCACATGATCTCGGAGATCATCGCCGGTTCCGGCGAGTTTCGCGTCGCCGCGACGGCGCAGAACGGGATGGAGGCGCTGCGGAAGGTCCACGATCTCAAGCCCGATCTGGTGACCATGGATCTTCAGATGCCGGAGCTGGATGGGTGGGGCGCCATCGGCTACATCATGTCGGAATCTCCCCGGCCCATCGTGGTGGTGAGCGCCTATGCCGGTCCCGGCTCCGCCGCCACCATCCGCGCGCTGGAATTGGGGGCGGTAGAGCTGGTGGAGAAGGTCGAGGAGCGTGGGCGCTCCGCCGTGCTCCAGTTGGCGCCACGCTTGCTCGAAGCCTTGCGTGCCGCCCGGGCTGCCGACGTTCGTCGCGTTCCCGTTCTGGCGCGGCCGCGGCGCTCGGCCGAGTTCCGGGCGGTCTCTCCGGTCCCCGGGTCCGCCCGGCGCTGCCTCGCCGTGGCCTCCTCGACCGGCGGTCCTCGGGCCCTGGCCGAGCTGATCCCCCAGCTGGCTCCGGGTCATCAGGCGGCAGTGCTCATCGTGCAGCACATGCCTCCCAAGTTCACCCGCAGCCTGGCCGAACGGCTGGCCAGTCTGAGTGCCTACGCGGTGAAGGAGGCCGAGCCCGACTCCCCCATTCTGGCGGACACCGCGTACGTGGCGCCGGGCGATTATCATATGCGGGTGGTACGTGGTGCATCCGGGCTTCGGCTCGTGCTCGATCAGGGCCCGCCGGTCTGGGGAGTGCGGCCGGCCGCCGATCCACTCTTCCACTCGGTCGCCCAGCATTTCGGCGCCGCCGCAACCGGAGTGGTTCTCACCGGGCTCGGCCGCGATGGAGCCATCGGACTCCGGGCGATTCACGATGCGGGAGGACTGGGAATCGCCCAGGACCGGGAGAGCGCGACCATTTTCGGGATGCCCAACGCGGCGATCAAGGGCGGCGGGGCCGACCTGGTGTTGCCGCTGACCGGGATCGCCCCGCGGCTCGCGGAGCATTGGCGTCAGGGCCGGATCTCGTGAGTGGCGTGGTCGGGGACTTCCTGCTGGTGCGGACCGGGGCCCGGGAAATCGGCCTCCGCCTGGAGGATGTGCTCGAGGTGAGCGATCTGGGCCCGGTGCGCCCAGTCCCCAGTGCGGCACCGGCTTTGCGGGGAGTCACCGCGGCACGCGGCCGCCTGGTCCCGGTCGTGCACCTCGAATCCCTGTTGGCCGCCACTGCATGTCCGTCCGCTCGCGGCACCACCGTGGTGCTCGCCAGCCTGGAGGGCCGGCCGGTGGGACTCGAGGTGGAGGAGGCCGACCTCCTCACGCGGCAGGATCTCCTGCCCGTCCCGCCTGACGAAACGGTGCCGTGGGCCTCGGCCATGGTGCGAGGGACCTCGGGCCTGATTCCGATCCTGAACCTGGACGCGTTCCGGGACCGCCTGCTCGAATCGGGAGCCAAGCCATGAGCACCGGCGAGGAGCTGCAGTTCGTGGTCTTCCGGGTAGGCCCTCAGGAGTTCGCCCTGGACATTTTCCAGTGCGAACGAATTCTGCGGTATGAGCGTCCGGCCGCCCTGCCCAAGGCCCCGGCATTTCTCGAGGGAGTGGTGCAGTACGGCGGCGGCGTCGTCCCGGTCGTCGATCTCCGGAAGCGTCTCAACCTGCCCGCCGAGCTGAGGGAGGAGACCCGGCTCATGATCCTGGCGATCGACTCCCATCGCGTGGCCATTCTGGTGGATCAGGTCGTCGAGGTCCTGCGGGTGGAAGCGGAAGCCATCGCGGCCCCGCCGCCCATGGTGCGCGGCCTGGCCGCGACCTACATCTCGGGGATCATCAATCGGCCGGAGCGGATGGTCGTGATTCTCAACGCCGGGAAGCTCTTCGACTCCAAAGAGCGACTGGCCCTGGTTGCGGCGGGGGCTTGATGGACGTTCCCACGATCGAGTCGGTGGTCACCACCCTGCGCCAGCAATACCAGGACATCACCAGCCGCCTGGATTCGGTCGGCACACCCTCCGAGCGGGAGGCGCTGAAGCGCCAGATCATCGCCTACTTCAAGTCGGTCGATACCGCCGTGACCGAGCTGACCCAGATCAAGGAAGACATCCGCGGCCTGGTGGATCGCTACAAGCAGGTGGCGCTCACCGCCGAGACCGCCCAGGCGCCCCAGTTCACCGGCGCCCGGCCCATGGTCCACGCCGACCATATCGGGGCTTCGACCTTCGTCGAGAAGGGCTGGAGCCTGATCTCCCTGGGAGACTACGCCGGGGCGATCCAGGCGCTCAACAAAGCGCTCTCGCTCTCCCCCAACGACGTACAGGCGCAATCGCTCCTGGGTTGGGCCCAGATGCTGGATGAGGAGTACGACGACGCGCTCGCCACCTTTTCCAAGGTCCTGATGAAAGAGCCCGCCAACTCGCTGGCTCGCATCAATGTGGGATACATCTGCCTCAAGAAGCGGATCTTCGGCGAGGCGATCGAGCACCTGTCCAAGGCCATCCGCCTCGACAACGACAAGAAGGCCACCCTCTATGCCCACTATTACCTGGGGCTGGTCTACCTCGAACGGGAGATGTACGAGGACGCACAGAATTTCTTCCAGAAGACGCTGGCGCTGGGGCCCAACCTGATCGAAGCCTATTTCGAATTGGGCCGGGCCCAGTGGCTGGCAGGGGAGCGCGACGCCGCGCGCCAGACCTGGGCCGAAGGGTACAAGGCCAACAAGTTCAGCCCCTGGGGCAAGCGGTGCAAGGAGATGCTCGACGTCGTCGATGGCGGCGGAGAGCCCCCGCGCAGCGGTTCGGCCTGAGCGTCGTCGTCCCCTGGCTCCTCGCGCTGCAGCTGGCGGGGCAGACCCAGGTTGGTCCGGTAACCGTCGTTGCCGATTCCTCCCGCCTCCCCGCGGCCATTCAACTCGCACAGGAAGCCAACCGCTTCACCACCTGGCCCGGGCTGGGCACCCAGCCGCCGACCGGCTTTCGGCTGGTCCTGGTCGCCGACTCCGCCCAGATGGCCGCGCTCACCCGTGGGAAGGGGCCGGGCTGGGGCGCCGGTCTCGCTTTTCCGGAGGCCCGCACGATCATCCTCCGCGCTGATCTCCCATCCGCGGTCCAGACCCTCCATCACGAGATCGCCCACCTGGTGCTCCATGCTGCGGTGCCGGGTAGGCTGCCCCTCTGGTTCGACGAGGGGTATGCCTCGTGGGCCGGTGGGGAATGGGACCGGTTGGAGGAACTCCGGCTCAACTTCGCCCTGGTGAGCATGCGGCTCCCGGAGTTGCGGGAGCTGGATGCCCTCCTCAGAGACAATGCCAACACCGCCAGCGTCGCCTACGCCCTGGCGGTCACTGCCGTGCTCGATCTGGCCCGGCGCAATCCCACCGGCACCCTTGAGCCCCTGTTCGAACGGCTGCGCGCGGGGGTCGGGTTCGAGGACGCGGTGGTGGCCACCACCGGACTTACGCTGGATCGCTTCGAAGCGCAGTGGCAGCGCCGGCTGCGGCGGGATTACAACGTCCTGACCTGGCTGGTGGCCGGGGGATTCTGGGTGGTCGTGGCGTTCTTCATGGCGGGAGCGCTTTGGTATCGGCGCGCCGCGGACCGGCCCCGAAGGGCCGCCTTGGACGACGGGTGGCCGACCGCTCCCCCAGGCGACACTGTCCCTCCCGGGGAGGGGCCGCCAGGAGGCTCGGGCGTTGACCCCGAAGCCCCCTCTTAGGTACTGTTCTCCCCCATGGCTGCACCCCCCAACCCCGCTTCCCACCGCCAGTTGCGGTTTGGCCGCCGCAACTTGCTGCTGTTGGGACTTGGGGTCGGCGCGCTGCTTGCGGGGTACCTCTGGCTAAACGCCGGAGGAACCACCGGGGCGGCGGCGCTGCTGGTGCTCGGCTACTGTGTTCTGATTCCACTCGGTATCGCGGTGGCCAACGAAGAGTAGAATTCGAGTCCACCTGCGCGAGCGCCCCGGGCGAATAGCTCAGCTGGTTCAGAGCGCCTGCCTTACACGCAGGAAGTCGGGGGTTCGAATCCCTCTTCGCCCATGCGTGGCGGGTCGCCGGTTCGACCTGCCGTGGGAAACCCTCTTGGAGATCTGCTGATGCCCCTGTCTCGTTTGCCGATGCTCCTGGCGTCCGTCCTGTGCGCTGCTGCGCCGCTGGTGGCGCAGGTTCCTCGGCGACAGCCACAGGAAATAATCAAGACGGCACCCCGGTTGATGGTAGCCAACCCGTATTCCTTTACATCGTCCGATTCGGCCACCGCCCTTCAGGTGGGCGACGGGATGCGGGCTCGAGTCGAGAAAAACGTCGGTGCCGAGTATCAGGTCATCTCGCGCGCCGACATGAATCACGCGCTGGTCGAGTATGCCTATCCCGCCGATGCCATGCTGCCGACCGCGCAGCAGCGCCAGCTGGCGGGATCGCTCAACGCCAAGGGAGTCATCACGGCGACCCTGAGCAAGACCCAGGGCGGCGCCCTCACGGTCACGGCCCGCTTTACCGGCATCAACGACGACGTGGGGAACGTGGTGACCGTCACCCAGAAGCCCAACCAGGCGCCGGCCGCCCTCGGCGAAGACGTGTCGCAGGCCCTGCAGCCCGCCATCAGGACTTATGACGACGCCAGGACCTGCATGGACCTTCGCGGGACCAATGCGGCCAAGGCGAACGCGTCCGCCAACAAGGCGATCCAGACCCTTCCCACTCACGGCTTGGCGCATTGGTGCCAGGCTGTGATGCTCCTGGACAAGAAGAACCGCGCCGACAGTCTCGAGGCTTCCAAGCACCTGCACGCAGCGTCCCAGGGTGATCCACTGTCCCTCCCAGTCTGGAACCAGGTCAGGGTCCGGGCCCAGCTCGAGGTCGGCTACTTGTATAACAAGAAGACCCATGCAGACAGCGTAGAGGGGGGGAGACAGGAAGATTCTGTCGTCAGCGCGTACAAGCAGATGCTGATCATCGCTCCCACCAACCAGCCACTTCGCGAAGAGGCGTTCAAGGCGTTCATCGGCTACGGCCATCCCGATGCCGCGCAGGCCGCCGCCGAAGAGGGACTGCGGATCGACCCGACCAACGCCGATCTCTACGACCTGCTGAGCAATGCCTGCGTGTACCGCGAGAATTACAAGTGTGCGGTGGACGCGCTGGAGCAGGTGGCAGCCAACGACAGCGCCAAAGCCGACAGCGCCTTCTATCTCAAGATTACCGTCATGGCCGCGCAGCAGCCCGACACCGCGCGGCTCCTCAAGTGGTCGCAGCGTGGATACCGCAAGTATCCCACCAACCTGACCATCGAGAAACAGCTGCTCAACGCCTACAACCTGAGCGGCATGACCGACAGCGCCATCGCCCTTACCAAGGACCTGATGGTCAAGGACCCGGCCGGCTCGGTTCCAGCGGCGCTCGCCGCGGCGCAGACGCTTCAGGCTCAGAAGAAGATCGACGAGGCCATGCCATTCCTCGACTTCGTAGTTGCAACGGGCGATGCCAACTCCAAGCAGGCGGCGGCCACGGTGCTGCTCAATGGAGCGCTCCCCTATCTCCAGGTGCCGCAGGATTTCGACAAGGCGGGGACCCTGCTCAGGAAGGTGACGACCTGGGCCGATCCTGCCGGTCGAGTCTATCCGATCGCCAACTATTACCTGGGTCTGTCGATCCTCCAGCAGATCGCGAAGATCGACCCCGAAGCGGAGAAGCAGAAGTCCTGCGAGCTGGCGAGGAAGGAGGAGGGCATGGCTGCCGACGCGGCCCAGGCCCTCAAGGGCGGCGCCTCCTACAAGCCCGACGACGTGGCCAAGTTCCAGAAGTATCTGGATGGACTCAAGCCGCGCATCGCCTCGATGCAGAAGGCCTATTGTAAGTGAGCGAAAGGGGTAGGGGGCCGCGGTGTGCGGCCCCTACCCGGTCACCCACCCCGCACCTATATTCAGGCGCTTTCCAACGGGGGCTGTAGCTCAGCTTGGTTAGAGTGCCGCACTGTCACTGCGGAGGTCGCGGGTTCGAGCCCCGTCAGCCCCGCTTTCCGCGCCCGCAGTTGCGCCCCGTCCGTGATCACGGTCGGGGTGCTTCGTTTTGAGGGGTCGCAGCCCAGCATGACGCCGCCCGCCGCATATCATGTCCCGGTGCTGCTGGGAGCCGTGCTGGACCTGGCGGCTGGCGCCAGACGGGTAGTCGATGGAACCCTCGGGGATGGCGGACACGCCGAGGCCTTTCTGGCCGGTGGGGCGGTGGTCCTCGGCGTCGACCGGGATCCAGGCGCCATCGCGTCGGCCCGAACCCGGCTGGGCGAAGCAGGGATCCGCTATCTCCAGGCTCGCTACGACGACCCCGAGGCGCTGGCCGCCATCGGAGCTTTTCATCCCGAATTCATCCTGCTCGATCTCGGCGTGTCCTCACGCCAATTGGACGAGACCGACCGCGGGTTCAGCTTTCGTCCCGGCGCCCCCCTCGACATGCGGATGACACCGACCGGCCCCACGGCTGCTGACTTTCTCAATCGGGAGCCGGAGGCGCGGTTGCGTGAAGTTTTCGGGGAATTCGGAGACGAGCGGCGCCCCGGCCGCCTGGCCAGGGAGATCGTCCGCCGCCGGGCCCGGGCACCGTTCCAGATCAGCGACGATCTGGTCAACGCCATTCGGGCGGTCCAAGGCCCGCAAGCGGGGCCCGCAGTGTTCGCACGCCTGTTTCAGGCGGTGCGGATCGCGGTTAACGACGAGGTGGCTGGGCTGGAGAGAGCCCTCCCTCTCCTGCGGGACACCCTGGCGCCCGGCGGGATACTGGCCGTAATCAGCTATCATTCCGGTGAGGATCGGGTGGTGAAGCACGCCTTCCGCGAGTGGAGTCGCTCCTGTGTCTGTCCGCCCGGAACCCCACGCTGCGTCTGTCGAGGTCGACCCTTGGGTAAATCGGTGCCTGCCCGCGGCATCACGCCGGGAGCCGAAGAGATCGCCGCCAATCCACGGGCCCGGAGTGCGCGACTCCGCAGCTTTCGAGTCGCCGCATGACCTTCAAGGGCCGACACTGGGTCCTGCTCTGGTTGGGGCTCTTTCTGGCCGTGGCCGGCATCGTCGTGACTCGCTACACCAGTGCCATCCAGATCGCCGGCCGGGTGCGGGCACTCCGGGAAGAGCGGCGCGCCCTGGAGGCGCGCCGCTCGGAGACCGAGCGCGCGATCCGTGAAGCGTCGGGCCGCGAGGTCCTGGTGCCCAGGGTCGAGCGTGAGCTGGGACTCCATCTCCCCACCGACTCCGAATTCGTGATCTTCCCGCTGCCCGCCGGCCAGGTCCGGCGCGACCGCTGATGGCCCGGGTCGCCGCGCGGCTCACACTGCTTCAGATCGGGTTGGCCCTTGGCCTGGTGGCCATCCTGGCCCGCGCCGCACAGCTGCAGCTGGTGCAGGGGCAGCATTGGGCCCAAGAAGCCGATCGGGAGCGCCGGGCCCGGGAGGTCCTGCCGGCCCGCCGCGGGATGCTGCTCGACCGGAACGGCGTCCCGCTCGCGGTGACCCAGGAGTACTACCATGTCGGCATCGCCCCTAACGAGGTCCGCGATCGCCGCGCTCTGGTCCGGGCCGCCGCATCCGCCCTCGACGTCCCGGTAGCCGAGTTGGAGAGGGACCTCTCCGGCGACAAGCGGTACCTCTACTTTCACGGCCCGTTTACGGCGGTGGATGTGCAGCCCATCCGGGGGATGCCGGGGATCCACCTCGAAAGCGAATACCGCCGGTTCTACCCGGCGCGCGGTCTGGCCCGGCCGATCATCGGCACCTACTCGGCGGACAGCGGCCGCGGCATCTCCGGCCTGGAGCTGGCGCTCGACTCGGTGCTAACCGGCACGCCCGGCGAAGCGGTGGTTCTCAAGGACCGCGCCGGGCGGCGCTACGATTCCCCGTCCCGGGTGACTCGTCTGCCTGAGCCCGGGCTCGACATAGTCCTCACGCTCGATGCCGAGCTGCAGGACATCGCCGAGCACGGGCTGGACGAGGCGGTCGAGGCGATGCATGCCCGGGGTGGGGACGTGGTATTTCTGGATCCGCGGACCGGTGAGGTGCTGGCCTCCGCTTCTCGCCAGGAGGGGGCCGACGATCCTTCCGAAGGGCGCCCCTCGACCGTCACCGATCCCTTCGAGCCGGGCTCCACTGCCAAGCTGTTCACGGCCGCGGCGCTGCTGACCCACCAACTGGTGGACAGCAGCGATCGGGTCTTCGCGGAGAACGGCGAGTGGGACATGCCGGTCGGCGACGCCAGGCGTCCCCGGGTGCGCCGCATCCATGACGCGCATAGGACTCAGGGCAGCCTCACCCTGGCGCAGGCGATTCAGGTGAGCAGCAACGTCGCCATGGCGAAGTTCTCGCTCCGGCTGCAGCCCGCGCTCCAGTTCGACGCCTTGCGCGACTTCGGATTCGGCAGCCCCACCGGAGTCGAGTTTCCCGGGGAGAGCCGTGGCCGCCTGGCCCGGCCCGATCGCTGGCGCGACCGGATCAGCGGCCCCAGCATCGCGATGGGCTACGAGTTCGGGGTGACGCCGTTGCAGCTGGCGGCAGCCTATGGCGCGATCGCCAACGATGGAGTCCTCCTGGCGCCGAGTCTGGTGCTCTCGATCCGGGATGCCGACGGCCGGGTGCGATATCGGCATCACCCGGAGCCGGTCCGCCAGGCGATCTCGCCCGTCATCGCGGCCCGGCTCCGGGAGTTTCTCCGCGGTGCCGTGGGGGAAGGCGGCACTGGCGAGCGGGCCCAACTGGTCAACTACACCCTGCTGGGAAAAACCGGGACTGCGGTACGCTTCGAGGGAGGCCGGTACATCCAGGGCGAGTACACCGCGTCCTTCGCCGCTCTCTTCCCGGCCGAGACCCCTCAACTGGTGGCGATCGTGAAGATCGACGACCCCAAGGGTGAGTACTACGGTGGGCTCACCGCCGCTCCGGTCACCCGCCGTATGCTGGACCAGGCGCTGTCGGCGCGCCGGGTCGCCATCGATCGGAGCCGGTTGGTGACTCCGGCTCCGGTTGATACCACTCACGAGGCTCAGCCGGATCAGACCCCCAGTCCCACCAGGGTGGTGGTGTCCTGGCCCCCGGTTCCCTCGGTGGATTCGGCCCAACCGGGAGCGCTGGTTCCCAACCTCGTGGGCGTGCCGGTCCGGCGAGCCGCCGTGGCGCTCCATCGGCGGGGCTTCCGGGTGGTGCTGCACGGAGTGGGGAAGGTGACCAGGACGTCACCCGCTGCCGGAGACTCTCTGGCCCCACGCGATACGGTGACGGTATGGGCGGAGTGAGTTCGACCCCGACCCTGGCGGAGCTGGTCGCCGCGCTGGAGCGGGCCGACCTGCTGGTGAAGGCTCCGCCAGACGCGTCCGGCAAGGCACCGGCCGGCGTTACCGCCGACAGTCGAATGGTCAAGCCGGGGATGGTGTACGTCGCGGTGCGGGGGACGCAGGCCGACGGTCATCGCTACGTGCCCGAGGCGGTCCGAAGCGGTGCCCTGGCGGTGGTGGTGGAGACTCCGCAGCAAAGCAGTATCCCCGAGGTGGTCGTGCGCGACGGGCGACTCGCGGCCCTGACCGCCGGGCGCACCTGGTACCGCGATCCTGCGACTCAGCTCCGGCTGATCGGGGTTACGGGCACCAACGGGAAGACCACGACGACGGCTCTGGTCCGGCACCTCTTCAACGCGGAGGGGAAGGCGGGGAGCATCGGAACCCTGGGCGCCTTCGATGGTCGGGGACAGTCGATTCCTTCGACCGCCGGGTCCCTGACCACGCCCGGGCCGATCGACCTGCAGGCCACGCTCCGCGCCATGCTGGATCGCGGCGTGACCCACGTCGCGATGGAGACCTCGTCTCATAGTCTGGACCAGGGGCGACTGGACGGGCTCACCTTCGCCGCCGGGATCTTCACGAATCTCACGCGGGACCATCTCGATTATCACGGCACCATGGAGCGGTATCTCGCCGCCAAGCTCCGGCTCAGCTCCTATCTCGGGCTCGACGGGGTCGAGGTAGTGAATCGGGACGACCCCGCCTGGGAGGCGATGCCGGCGCGACGCGCGCGGGTAACCTATGGACTTGCGCCCACGGCCGACGTACGGGCCGAAGCGGTGGCCGCCACGCCAGGTGGAAGCGCGTTCCGCCTGGTGGCACCCCAGGGTCACGCGCAGATCCAGCTGCCGCTCCTGGGAGACTTCAACGTCCCCAACGCGCTGGCCGCGGCGGCCGCAGCACTGGCGCTCGAGGTGCCGTTCGCGATGGTGGCCGCTCGGCTGGCCAACGCACCGCAGGTGCCGGGCCGCATGGAAAAACTGGCCGAGCAACCGTTCGTGGTCCTGCGCGACTATGCCCACACCCCCGATGCACTCGAACGGGCGCTCCTGGCGCTACGGCCCCGTACCCGCGGCCAACTGATCGTGGTGTTCGGCTGCGGCGGTGACCGGGATCGCGGCAAGCGTCCGGTCATGGGACGGATCGCGGCGCAGCTGGCCGACGTGCCGGTGGTGACCTCGGACAATCCGCGAACCGAGGACCCCGAGGCGATCATCACCGAAGTCGAATCCGGCATGGGAGAAGCCCCCCACGAGCGAGAAGTCGATCGCCGGGTGGCGATCAAGCGGGCCCTGGACACTGCCCGCGCGGGCGACACCGTCTTGCTGGCCGGCAAGGGACACGAGACCTACCAGGTCATCGGCACCGAGAAGCGGCCGTTCGACGAGGCCACTATCGTCCGCGAGCTGCTGGGGGGACAGTGACGACCTGGTCCGAGGCGGAGGTCGCCGAGGCGGTCGGGATGGGGAAGGACTCGGGGAAGGGTACGTTCACCGGAATCTCGAGCGACACCCGGACCATCCGGCCCGGCGCACTCTTCGTGGCGATCGAGGGAGAGCGCTTCGACGGCCACAACTTCCTGGCCGCGGCCGCGACGGCGGGCGCGACGGGCGCCATCGTCCGGAAGGGGACGGCGCCGGTTCCGGGTCTCCGCCTTTTTTCCGTGGCCGACACCCTGCGGGCGCTGGGAGACCTGGCGGCCGCCGCTCGACGGAAAATCACCGGGCCGGTCGTCGCCATCACGGGCAGCAACGGGAAGACCACCACCAAGGAGATGGTCGCGGCGGTGCTGCGGACCCGGTACCGGACTCATGCTACCCGGGCAAACGACAATAATCTGGTCGGGATTCCCCTCACCATCCTGGCGGCGCCAGCCGATACCCAGGCGCTGGCCATCGAGGCCGGAGCCAACCTGCTGGGAGAGATCCCCCGGGCGCGGGAAATCATCCAGCCCAGCGTGGCCCTGATCACCAACGTGGCGCCGAGTCACCTCGAGGGCTTCGGCTCGATCGAAGGAGTGATGAAGGAAAAGCTGGCGCTCGCGACCGGAGTGCCGCTGGCCATTGTCGGCACCGAGCCTCCCGCGTTGGCCGCCGGGGCACGGCGCGTCGCGAAACGGGTGGTGACCGCCGGCCTCGAGGGCGCCGACCAGGTGCCGGATGCGGTCACCCTTTCGCCCGAGGGGCGGCCCCGAATCACCGTGGACGGGCGGGAGATCGCCCTGCCACTGCTCGGCATGCACCAGGCCGCCAATGCGATGCTGGTATGGGCGCTGGCGAAAGAGCTGGGATTGGATCAAGCCGCCGCCGCCGCGGCGCTGGCGAGTGTGGTGGTCCCTGGCGGGCGGGGAGAGATCGTTCAGCAGGGCGGCCTGACCATCCTCAACGACTGCTACAACGCCAATCCCGCCTCCTTCCGCGCGGCGATCGCGACGGCCCGAACGCTGCGCGGAGGCCGGCGCCTGGTGTTCGCGGCTGGGACCATGCGCGAGCTGGGCGCCGAGGCGCCCGCGCATCACGCCACGATTGCCCGGGAGCTGGTGGAGCTCGAGCCCGACCTGCTGGCCGCGGTGGGTGACTTCGTGCCGGCCCTGGCCCCCTACGCCGCCCGTCTGGGAGACCGATTGGTCACGGCCCCCGACGCGCCGGCGCTGGGCCCCAAGCTGGCGGCCCGGCTCCGGGGCGACGAGCTGGTGGTGCTCAAGGCATCCCGTGGCGTGGCCTTGGAGCGTATTATTCCGCTACTCACGCGAGGCTGAAGCCGAGCCCGGCCTCGATCCCGTCTCACACTCGATCGACCACCAGGAATCGGCCCAACGACATGCTCTATCACCTGCTCGCCCCGCTCGGCAAGCGCTTCATCCTCTTCAATCTTTTCAACTACATCAGCTTTCGCGCCGCCGGGGCCACGGTCACGGCCCTCCTGCTCGCCTTTGCCATCGGTCCCTGGATCATTCGGCGGCTGCGCGAGCGGAAGGTCGGGCAGGTGGTACGAGCCGACGGGCCCGCCAGTCACCAGGGGAAGCGGGGCACGCCCACCATGGGCGGCCTGATCATCCTGCTGGCCACGGTGGTGCCGACGCTGCTCTGGGCCCCGCTCACCAACCGGTTCGTGCTGTTCGCGATGCTGGCCACGCTCTGGATGGGAGCGATCGGGTTCCTGGACGACTACCTCAAGATCGTCCAGGGCAAGTCGCGCGGGCTGGTCGCCCGCTGGAAGCTGATCGGGCAGTGCAGCTTCGGTATCGTGCTCGGCCTCCTGCTGCTGCGGTATCCGGTGGTCCCGGTCGAGACCATTCCCGCGAGCGCGACCACGCTGCCGTTCTTCAAGTACCTGGTGGTCAACTTCGCGCCCTGGCTGTTCGTCGCCTTCGTGACGGTGGTGATCACCGGGAGCAGCAACGCGGTCAACCTCACCGATGGGTTGGACGGTCTCGCCACCGGCCTGGCCGCCATCGCCGCGGCCGGCTTCGCGTTTTTCGCCTATCTGCTGGGCCGGACCGACGCGACCCAGTACCTGAACCTGTTCTATCTCCCCGGGGCCGGTGAGCTGACCATCTTCTGCGCCGCGATGATGGGCGCCTGTCTCGGCTTTCTCTGGTTCAACGCGCATCCGGCCCAGGTGTTCATGGGAGACACCGGAAGCCTGGCGATCGGCGGGGCGTTCGGAACCGTCGCGATTCTCCTCAAGGCCGAATTCCTCCTGCTCCTGATTGGCGGGGTGTTCGTGGCGGAGGCGGTATCGGTGATGCTCCAGACCAGCACCTACAAGTACTTCAAGCGGACGCGAGGCAAGGAATACGCCGACGCCCACCGGGTGTTCCGCATGGCTCCCTTGCACCACCACTTCGAGAAGCTGGGCTGGGCGGAGACGACGGTGGTCACGCGGTTCTACATCCTGGGCATCTTCTGCGCCCTGATCGCACTCAGCACGCTCAAGGTCCGTTGATGTTCGAGCGGTGGCGAGGTGCGGAGCGCGAGATCGCGGTGGTGGGGCTGGCCAAGAGCGGTGTTGCGGCCACGCGCCTGCTCCGCCGGGAAGGGGTGACGGTCTACGCCTCGGACATCGCGGAAGGGCCTGCCATGGAGGCGGCGGTAGCCCCGCTCCGAGCGGCGGGTGCCACGGTGGAGCTGGGTGGCCACGACCTGGAACGGATCGCCCGGGCCACGGCGGTGGTGGTCTCCCCCGGCGTGCCACCGGAGGCTCCTCCGCTCGCCATCGCGCGCCATGCGCACGTGCCCATCGTCTCCGAGGTGGATGTGGGCTGGGCGGCGCTCTCTTCGGCGAGCTACGCCGTGATCACCGGCACCAACGGCAAGACCACCACCACGGCGCTCACGGCTCACCTGCTTCAGGCGGCGGGCCTCCGCGCGGTCGCCGCCGGCAACATCGGCGAACCGCTCTCCGGGGTGGCCATGGCTCCGCCCCCGCCGCCGGCCTGGGTCGCGCTCGAGATCTCCTCGTTTCAACTCCACGACACTTACGAGCTGGTCCCGACGGTCGGCCTGATGACCAACCTCGCGCCGGACCATCTCGACCGATACGAGTCGCTGGGCGACTACTATGCCGACAAGGCCCGGCTCTTTCTCCATGCCGGCACCTCCTCGTGCTGGGTCACCAACGCCGACGATGCCGAGGTCGAGAAGATGGTCTCCGGAATCGCCGGGCGACACGAACGCTTCTCCCTGCTCGGCCGGTCCGACGGCTGGTACGACCGCAAGGCCCGGCAGCTCAAGTTCGGGGACGAGGTTCTGTTGCCGCGGGACCAGCTCCAGCTCTTGGGCGACCACAATGTGTCCAACGCGCTCGGCGCAGCCCTGGCGGCCCGGCGCGCCGGCGGTACGACCAAGGCGATCGCCGAGGGGCTCCGGACCTTCCGAGCGCTGCCGCACCGCCTGGAACCGGTTCGCACCGTGAATGGCGTGCTCTGGATCAACGACTCCAAGGCGACCAACGTGGCCTCGACCACGGTCGCCCTGGAGGCGATGGATCGTCCATTCGTACTGCTGCTGGGAGGGAGGCATAAGGGCCAACCCTACACCGGACTGGCTTCACTCCTGCAAGGCCGCTGTCGAGGCGTAATCGCCTATGGCGAGGCGCGCGAGCTGGTGAAGAAGGATCTGGATGGGGTGGTGGCGGTGGTCACCGGGCAGAGCTTCGAGGAGGTGTTGGAGGAAGCGCGGCGGCTGGCCCGGCCGGGAGACGCCGTGCTGCTTTCTCCCGCCTGCTCCAGCTACGACATGTTCACCAACTACGAGGAGCGGGGCGCCCGCTTCCGCGCCGCCGTGGAGGCGATGTGAGCGCGCCCGCGGTCCGCCACCCGGGCGACCTGCGATGGGAGACCCGTCTCCTGGCGGTGGTCACCCTCACGCTGGTGGTGTTCGGGATCGCGGCGACCTATGGCGCCTCCAGCCTGGTGGCCCGACGAGGGCACGGGGTAGTGGGAGCCAGTTTCGCGCTCAATCAACTGATCGGCGCCCTGGTAGGCGGCATCCTACTCCTGATCGTGGCCCGCTTCGACTATCGGCGCTGGCGAATCCTGGCCTGGCCCCTGCTGCTGGTGACCCTGACGCTGCTCCTGATTCCGCTCCTCCCCTTCACCCATGCGATCACGCCGACCATCAACGGCGCGCGCCGCTGGGTGCAGATCGGCCCGGTCAACCTGCAGCCATCGGAGCTGGCCCGACTGGCGGTGGTGGTCTGGTGCGCGATGCTGGCGGCCAAGAAGGGCGAGCAGGTCCGGCACTTCAAGAAGGGGTTGCTGCCCTTTCTGCTGGTCCTGGGCTCGGTGTCGCTGCTGATCCTGCTGGAGCCCAATCTCTCGATGGCGGTGCTGGTCACCTTGCTCGGAGCGCTGGTGCTCTACACCGCCGGCGCCAAGATCGGCCACTTCCTGCTGCTGAGCGTGCTGGCGGTGTTGCTGGTCTATCACCAGATCCACGATGCGCAGTACCGGTGGGCCCGGCTCCACAGCTTTCTCAATCAGGGGGACGCCCCGTCGGACGCCGCGATGCAGATGCATCAGTCGCTGGTGGGCATTGGGTCGGGTGGACTGTTCGGAGTGGGGTTCGGACAGGGGCAGCAGAAGCTGGGATACGTCCCCTACGCCTATTCCGACTTTCTCTTCAGCACCATCGGCGAAGAGTGGGGCTTCCTGGGCGTGCTGCTCCTGGTGACCCTGTTCTCGCTGTTCATCTGGATGGGGTTCCGGATCGCGCGAACCGCAGAGGACCCCTTCGGCCAGTACCTCGCGACCGGTCTCACCTGTGCCGTGGCGGTCACTGCGGTGATGCACATGGCGGTCTCCCTCGGACTCATGCCCACCACCGGACTCACGCTGCCGTTCATGTCGTATGGTCGCTCGAGTCTGGTGATCTCCCTGATCGGAACCGGGATCCTCATCAACGTCGGCCGCATGCGGGGGAAACCCGCGCGACGGCCGGATCTGTCCGCCGGCCAGTAGAGCGCCGTGTCCGCTCCTTCGACCGCCCCGCCCCCTGCGCGTCCCAGAGTTCTCATCGCCGGCGGAGGGACCGGGGGCCACTTGATGCCGGCGCTCGCCATCGCCACGGCGCTCCGCCAACTCCATCCCAGACTCGAACCGGTGATCGTCGGGGCGGAACGAGGGGTGGAAGCCAGACTGCTCCCTCAGCGCGACTTTCGATATCGCCTGCTGCCGGTCGAGCCGCTGTATCGGCGGCAGTGGTGGAAGAACCTGGCCCTTCCCATCTCATTGGCGCGAGTATTGGCTCGTCTCTCGACCCTGTTTCGTGAAGAGGCGCCGCTCGCCGTCCTGGGCACCGGCGGCTACGCCTCGGTACCCGCCGTCTGGTACGCCGCGCGCCACGGGATCCCCACCGCCATCCAGGAACAGAACGCCTTTCCGGGCCTGGCCACCCGGTGGCTGGCTCCTCGAGTCCGGCAGGTTTATCTGGGTGCGCCCGAAGCCCAGGGGTACCTCAAACCCGGAACGGGCACGGAGGTCTTCGTCACCGGCAATCCCATCGTTCCCCCCGACCGAAGCCGGGGTCCGGGGGCTCGAGCGCGCTTCGGCCTCCGGGCAGATGCGCCGGTCCTGCTGGTGACTGGAGGGAGCCAGGGGGCCCTGGCCATCAATCGGGCGGTGGCCGGCTGGCTCGATCTGGGTGGGGGTGCGGGGATCACCGTCCTCTGGGCCACCGGCTCTGGCTCCTACCGGGAATTCGCCGGTTATCAGAAGCCTCCTTCGGTCCAGGTCTTCGAATTCCTGGATCCCATGGCAGACGCCTACGCCATAGCGGACCTGGTGGTCGCGCGGGCGGGGATGATGACCGGGGCCGAGCTGGCCGCATGGGGTCTGCCGAGCATCCTGGTGCCACTTCCGACTGCCGCCGCGGACCACCAAACCACGAATGCGCGGGCCATGGAGGCCGCCGGAGCCGCCCGCGTGCTGGTTCAGGACGTCCTGTCGCCCCGGAGTCTGGGAGTAATGATCGACCGGCTCCTGGAAGACCCGGCCGCGCGTCGGGCGATGGCGCGGGCCGCGTTCGCCCGCGGAAAACCGGACGCCGCCAGCGAAATCGCGACCCGTTTTTCGGGTCTTTTTGATCGCGGCGCTCTTTCCCAACTGCTGGAATGATTTTACATTAGCTCGCGACAATGAAGCTGTTTGACCCCTCGAATTCCCGCCCGATTCACTTCATGGGAATCGGCGGAGCGGGTATGAGTGCCCTCGCACTCCTCGCTTACCGTCGAGGGGTAGCCGTCACCGGCTGCGACCCGGACCCGAGCGGGGCGGACGACGTGGCGGCCCTGGGGGTGGTAGTAGAGCGGGGGCACAACCCGGCCCACCTGACCGGAGCCCGGGCGGTGGTCGCAACGGCCGCCATTCCCACCGATCACCCTGAACTCAAGCGGGCCGCCGAGCTGGGGCTGCCCGTGGTCCCCCGGAAGCGGGCCTTGGCCGAGTTTGTGGCTGGCGGCCAGGTGATCGGGGTGGCCGGGACCCATGGGAAATCGACCACGACGGTGATGGCTACCGAAGCCTTGACGGCGGCGGGGTTCGCTCCGACCGGGATCGCCGGGGGACGGGTGTCCAGCTGGGGCGGGAATGCGCGGGTCGGTGAGGATCGGTGGTTCGTCGTCGAAAGCGACGAGTACGATAAGGCCTTCCTCGAGCTCAGCCCCACCATCGCGGTCATCAACAATGTCGAGGCCGACCACCTGGAGTGCTACGGTTCCCTGGCCGCCCTCGAGGCGGCTTTCGTTTCCTTTGCGGCCCCGGCTCGACGGGTGCTGCTGGGAGCCGATGATCCCGGATGCGCCCGGGTAGCGGCCCAGTTGTCCAATCCCATCTGGCGCTTCGGGACCGGCGAGGCCGACCTTCGGATCACCCAGGTGGTGCAAACCCCAGAGGGGAGCCGGGCGCGGGTCTCTCTCCCGGGTGGCGGGGACGTCGAGCTCAGACTCCGGGTGCCGGGCCTTCATAATCTCCGGAACGCCACGGCCGCCCTGGGGGCGGTGCTCGCCGTGGGTGGTCAGATTGGGCCCGCCTTGGCCGCGCTCGAGGAGTTTCGGGGGGTGGGGAGGCGGTTCGAGCGGTTGGGAGAGGTCGAGGGGGTGGCCTTGGTGGACGACTACGCCCATCACCCCACCGAGCTGGCTGCGACCATCGCAGCAGCCCGCCAGGCCTTTCCGGGCCGGCGCCTGGTCGCGGTGTTCCAGCCGCACCTCTACTCTCGGACTGCGATTCACTGGGAAGCGATGGGGCGCGCACTGGCAGCGGCGGACCTCGTGATCGTGACCGAGATCTACCCTGCCCGGGAGCAACCCCTTCCCGGGGTGAGCGGGCGGCAGGTGGCTGACGCGGCCCAGGCGGCCGGTGCCCCGACGATCTTCGAGCCCCGCCGTCCCGACTTGGCGAAACGGGTTTATGATGCCTTGCGGGCCGGCGACGTGGTCCTGACCCTGGGAGCCGGGGACATCACCCACGTGGGGCCGGAGCTGGCGCGGTGTCTGCGCGCCGCCTGACGGCGCGCCGGATTGCAATCGTCCTGGGCTGCGTTGCGCTGGCTGCGGGGCTCTGGTTCGGAGCGCCGCGATTCCTGGCTCGCCTCGAGTTCTTCCGGGTGCGGCGGGTCGAAGTGGTGGGCCTCCGCTACGGCTCCTCGGCGGCGATCCTGCGGGCGCTTCGGATTCCCGAGCGGCTGAGCGTGTTCGACAACCTCAGCGCGCTGCAACGAAGGGCCGGGCAGCTGCCGGGAATAGCCGGGGCGAGCATCGGTCGCCGGCTGCCGGGGACCCTGGTGATCGAGGTGACTGAGCGCCCTCCGGTGGCCCTGGCCACCCGGAAGGATGCTCTGGTCCTCATGGACGGGCAGGGGAGAGTGCTCCCCTTCGACCCGGCGGTGGCGGCACCCGATCTGCCGATCGCCACCGAGCCGGACCCGGGGATCGGAGCGTTGCTGGGGAGGATTCAGGACGTCGAGCCCGGGCTCTTCACCCGGATTTCGTCGGCGTCTCGGGAAGGTGCCGATGTGGTGCTGGACTTGGGGGGACAGCGCTGGTGGTTCCAGCCACAGGCTACACCGGAGGTCATTCGAGCGGTGATGACGGTCGCGCAGGACCTCGCCCGCACGGGGCGGCAGTATCGGGAACTCGATGGCCGGTTCGCCGGCCAGGTGGTGGTGCGCGGCAAGCCGGCTCCGGCCCCGACGACCGGGCCCAAAGGCGCTCCGCGGGGGCGCGCATGAGCGGTCCCCAGCGGCTGGTCGCCGGACTCGACCTGGGCACCAGCCGCGTGGCCGCTGTCATCGCCGAAGTCACCGGGGACGCCCGGAAACCGGGCGCCAAGATCCTCGGCGTCGGGATCGAGCGGAGCAGTGGGGTGCGGCGCGGCGTGCTCCGGGACATCGAAGAGGCCAGCCGCGCGGTGACCAAGGCCATGAGCACCGCCGAGCGGATGGCCGGGGTGGAGGTGGGATCGGTCTACTGCGGGATCGCCGGAGAGCATGTGGCGGGGCGGAGCTCGCACGGCATGGTCTCGGTCACCAGCGACGAGATCCGCACCGGGGACGTGGCCCGGGTCAACGACATGGCGAGCAACGTGTCCTTCGGACGCGACCACGAGCTGCTCCACGCCATTCCCCAGGACTACATCATCGATCAGCAGGCCGGCATCACCGAGCCGATCGGGATGACCGGCTCCCGACTCGAGGCCGAGGTCTACCTGGTTACCGTCCTCTCCAGCGTGCTCTCCAATCTCAAGCGCGCCGTGGAGCGGGGCGGGTACCACGTGGGGGAGTTCGTGGTCGAGCCGCTGGCCGCCTCCCTGGCGGTCCTGACCCAGGACGAGCGGGAGTTGGGGTGCGCCCTGGTCGAGCTGGGCGCCGGCTCCACCAACGTTGCTATCTTTCAGGGCGGCAAGATCCGTCACACCGGCTCCCTCCTCTGCGCCGGGGGCCATGTGACCGGAGATATCGTCTACGGACTCCAGGTGACCCAGCAAGACGCCGAAAAGCTCAAGGAGCGCTTCGGCTGCGCCTACGAGCCGCTGGTCCCGGAGAGCGACGTCATCGAGTTGCCGAGCACACCGGGTCAGGGGCCTCGAAGCGCCCACCGCCGCGTGCTCGCACACATCATGCACAAGCGGATGGAGGAAGTGCTGCAGTTCGCGCTGGACGAGGTGACCCGGGCGGGCTACCACCAGCGCTTGCCGGCAGGCGTGATTCTCACCGGTGGCGGAGCCGTGGCGCCCGGCATCGTGGAGTTGGCCCGCGAGGTCTTCGCGCTGCCGGTGCGCGTGGGCAAGCCGGGGCAGTCCCTGACCGGGTTGGCGGATAGTCTCGAATCTCCCCGGCTGGCGGTGGCGGCCGGGTTGGTGTTGTACGGTGCGCGCCAGGTGGCCCAGGGCAGTGCCTTCGGCGCTTCCGGGCGGCGGCAGTCGGTGGAGAAATACCTGGGACCGGTGAAGCGGTGGCTTCAGGACTTCTTCTGAGCGTGACCGGAGAGAACATCCCATGATCTTCGAGCTGGAAGAGACGACGGCGCAAAGCGCCCGGATGAAGGTGGTCGGTGTCGGGGGCGGTGGCGGCAACGCCGTCAATCGCATGGTCCTCGAAGGGTTGGCCGGGGTGGAATTCATCTCCGTCAACACCGACGCGCAGGCGCTCAACTCCTCGCGCTCCGACATCAAGATCCAGATCGGCCGGAAGCTGACCCGCGGACTGGGCGCGGGGGCTCGGCCCGAGATCGGACGACAGGCCATCGAGGAGAACCGGGACGATGTGCTCCAGGTGCTCCAGGGCGCCGATCTGATCTTCGTCACTTGCGGGATGGGCGGCGGAACTGGCACCGGCGCGGCCCCCATCATCTCGCAGATGGCGCGGGACCTGGGCGCCCTCACCGTGGGGATCGTGACCAAGCCGTTCCTCTTCGAGGGGCGGAAGCGGATGAAGCAGGCGGAGATGGGAATCGCGGAGATGCGCCGCAGCGTGGACACCATGATCGTGGTGCCCAACGAGCGGCTGCTCGCGGTGGTAGGGAAGGGGATGCCGTTCCAGGATTCGCTCAAGAAGGCCGACGAGGTGCTGCTCCACGCGACGCAGGGCATCGCCCAGCTGGTGACCGCCACCGGGCTCATCAACGTGGACTTCGCCGACGTCCGGACCATCATGCAGAACGGCGGCGCCGCCCTGATGGGCTCCGGCGTCGGCCGTGGCGAGACCCGCGCCATGGAGGCCGCTCAGCAGGCCATCTCGAGCCCGCTGCTCGACAACGTCTCCATCGCCGGCGCTTCGGGTGTGCTCCTCAATGTCACCGGCGGCAACGATCTCACGCTGGGTGAGGCCACCCACATCAGCGAGATCATTCACGACGCGGTGGGCGACGAGGCCGAAATCATCTTCGGGGCCGCCATCGACCCGGCGCTGGAAGGGGAAATCCGGGTGACGGTCATCGCCACCGGATTCGATCGCCCCACCGCTACCGAAGCCACCAAGGCCCAGGTGAGCGGCGTCCTCGCCTTCCCCAACCCGCGGCGTTCGGGCGCTCCCGCCACCCCGCCCGCTGCGAGCCCAGCGCCTGCGCCTCGCCCCGAGCCTCGTCGCGCCTCCGGCGCCGGTGGCACTGGCGATGTGACGGACATGGAGATCCCGACCTTCATTCGCCGCCAGATGGACTGAGCGTGATCGGCGATTCCGGAACGGGACCTCTCTCACGCGCCGCCGTCCTCGGATTTCTGGGACGGGCACTGCGGACCGGAGCCGGCGTAGGGGTGCTGGCCGCCGCCGGCGTCTTCGCCTGGCGCGGGAGCTGGCCCTGGCGCCGCCTCGAGCTCAAGAGCCCGATCGTCGTTGCCCAATCGTTCGTGGAGACGGTGGACACGCTCCACCGGGGCGAGACCCTCTCCGACTTGCTGGCCCGCCACGACGTGCAGGGGATCCCGATTCCCGGGATGCCTCGCGAGCTTTCATTCGATCCCCGGAAGCTCCGCGCTGGCCTCGTGTTCCATTTCCGGCGGGAGGCGGCGGACTCGACGCCTTCCCGCATCGTGGTCCGGACCGGTCCCGATCATCGGCTCCAGTTCGTCCGCCAGGCCGGCGGGTGGACCGCCGAGAAGATTCCGATTCCCTGGCAATCGCAGCCGGTTCGGCTGGACGGATCCATCGACGCCTCACTCTATGAGGCGCTCGAGCCCTCCCTGTACGCCGATCTCTTCCCCCCCGCCGAGCTGGTGCGGCTGGCCTGGGACCTGGCAGACGTCTACGCCTGGGAGATCGACTTCACCCGCGACATCCGCCCCGGGGACCACTACAGCGTCCTGGCCGAGCGGGAGGTCAACGACGAGGGCGAGGTGCGGTTTGGCCGCATTCTGGCCGGCGATCTCACCATCGGCGGCCGGCGCTTCTCCGCCTTCCACTTCGAGGACGCCCAGGGACGCGACTCCTATTACGACGAGAACGGGAACTCGCTGCACCGCGCCTTTCTGCTGGCGCCACTCCAGTTCCGTCGCGTCTCCTCGCGCTTCAGCTCGGCCCGGCTCCATCCGATTCTGGGTCTGGTGCGCCGGCACGAAGGCACCGACTTCGCCGCCTCGCCCGGGACCCCGGTGCGCGCGGCCGGGGATGGCACCGTGGCCATGGCGGGATGGACCGAAGGGTACGGCTACATGGTGGAGCTCCGCCATCTCAACGGGATCACCACCCGGTACGGCCATCTGGAGGGATTCGCCCCGGGGATCCGGCGTGGGGTGCGAGTCTCGCAGGGAGAGACCATCGGCTACGTCGGTTCCACCGGGCTCGCGACCGGTCCCCATCTGCACTACGAGTTCCGGGTCAACGGGGTCGCCCGCGATCCCCGCAGCGTTCAACTCCGAAGTGGCGATCCGGTGGAGCCAGGGGATCGCACCGCCTTCGAGCGCGAACGCAATCGCCTCACCGCCCTTCTCGCCGATTCCGAGCCGCCGATCACTCTCGGCGCGGAGTAGGCCGTTTCCCCTGCAGTGGAGATTTTCCCCGCCATCGATATCCGGCGTGGTCGCGTCGTTCGCCTGAGTCAGGGCGAGCGGGGTCGCGAGACCGCGTACGATCAGGACCCGGCCTCGGTGGCCGAGCGGTTCATCGAGCAGGGTGCCCGCTGGGTCCACGTGGTGGATCTCGATCGGGCCTTTGGTGAAGGAGAGAACACCGCGATCGTCTCCCACCTGGTGCAGCGAGTGGGGAATCGGATCCGGATTCAGCTGAGCGGCGGCCTTCGCTCCCTGCCGGCCATCCGTGAGGTGCTGCGGCCTGAGGTGGCCCGCGTGGTACTCGGTACGGCCGTGGTGGCGGATCCCAGCGTGGTGGATGAAGTGCTGACAGTGACCGGTCCCGATCGGATGGCGGTCGGCCTCGACGCCCGCGACGGCATGGTGGCGATTCGGGGCTGGACCGAAAACACCGGACAACGCCTGGATGATGTCGCGCGAAGGGTCATCGCCTCCGGGGTGCGCACCATCATCTATACCGACGTCACGCGGGATGGCATGATGACCGGGCCCGATGTAGCGGGCGCCGTGGCGCTCCAGCGGATGGGCGCCTCGGTGATCGCCAGTGGCGGGGTCTCCAGTCTGGCCGACCTTCGCGCCGTCGCCGCCGCCGGCCTGGCCGGCGCCATCGTGGGACGCGCGCTCTACGAGAATCGATTCACCCTGCCCGAGGCGCTGGAAGCCGCTCGCTCCGCTTCCTCCTGACGCATGTCGCTGGTTCTCATCCTGGTGCTCGCCTTTGCGCTGTCCGCGCTGACTTACCTCTACCTCGAGCGCATCGGTCGTTGGGCCTGGATTCCGCTGATCTGCCGCGGCGTGGCCTGGAGCGCCTTGGGAATCCTGATTGCCGATCTGAGCTGCGCCGGCCGGGGGATCGGGAGCACCACGCCGGTCGTTCTACTCGACGGCAGCCTGAGCCTCCGCGGCAACAGCGGGCGTTGGGCGGAGGCGCGCGATTCGGCCATGCGCTGGGGCCAGGGGCGCGTCACAGTGTTCGGCGACGAACGGTCGGGAGGAGACACCGCTCAAGCCCGCGGGCGCTCGCTACTGGTTCCTGCCGTCCGGGCCGCCCTGGCCGGCGATGCGCCGGTCCTGGTGGTCACCGATGGAGAAATCGAAGACGCCGATCAGCTCCCGCCCGACCTCAAGGCGAGCCTGGGCGTACGAGTCTTCCCCCGCCGTTCCTCCTCCGATCTGGCCGTGACCCGTGTAGACGGCCCCGCCCGCCTCGCCCTCGGCGATACCCTGGCGGTCGATGCTGAGGTGCGCTCGGTCGGGCAGCCGGGGAAGGACAGCGTGACGGTGGAATTGAAGAGCGAGCGCGCGACTCTGGTCCGACGAAGGGTGCGAGTCCCGGCCGACGGCGCGGCGTGGGTGAATCTCCGGACCGGTACCACTGGACTCGGGTCGGGGCAACATCTCCTGACCGTAGCCATCACCGACGCCGGCGACGCCGAGTCTCGGGATGACGCTCGGCTCCTGATCCTCACCGTGACCAAGGCTCCCGGCATCGTGATGGTGGCCAGCCCGGGGGATTGGGACGCCCGGTTCCTGTTTCGAGCACTCAGAGACGTGACCCAGGTCCCGCTCCGTGGATATGTGCGACTGACTCCGGATCACTGGCGCTCGATGGCCGATCTGGCACCGGTGTCGGATGAGACGGTCCGGACGGCTGCGCAGGGGGCGGATCTGCTGATCGCCAAAGGCAGAGTGGGAGACGAGGTCGGTCGCGGGCGGGTGCGGGCGATCTGGCGCTGGCCCAGTGGCGAGGAAGGTGGGGCCGTGATTCCCGGCGATTGGTACATCACCGCGAAGCCCTCGCCCATCGCCGGGAGTTTCATTGGTCTCCCGGTCGACTCCTTTCCACCGGTGATCCAGGTGGGATCGCTTCAGCCGGGGCCGAGCGATTGGGTGGGTCTGGTCGCACGCGCAGGCCGGAGCGGGGCGGAGCGGCCGATCCTGGTGGGCCGGGAGACCAACGGCGTGCGGGAAGTGATCACCGCGGCCGACGGATTCTGGCGCTGGGCCTTCCGCGGCGGCTCCAGTGAAACCGGTTACCGCGCCTGGGTCGCGGCGACCAGCAGCTGGCTGCTCGGTGGTACGGAGACGAAACCCGAGGTCGCCAGGCCGATTCGCACCGTGGTGGAGAACGCTCGGCCGCTGGTGTTCGAATGGACCGGGCGGGGGGCGCCGTCGCCTACCGCAGTCAGCTTCCAGAGCGCGCAGCGGAGCTGGAGCGACACCCTGCGCTTCGACGGCCAGGGGAGGGCGGAGCTCTGGGCGCCAGTGGGAGACTATCGGTATCGAGTCGCTGGTGGTGGAGATGGACTGGTCGCGGTGGACACTTATTCCGACGAGTGGCTCCCGCGTCCTGTGGCACTCAAGGACCAGGCGGGGCAATCTCGTGCCGGCGGTCTCGC
>DATIWD010000130.1:0-14337 GCA_035519565.1 Gemmatimonadales bacterium
CTCGGTGGTGCTCGAGGCCCGGATTCCAAGCTTGTTCTCCTTCTTCCCGACCGAGAAGCCGGGGAAATCCCGCTCGACCAGGAAGCCCGTGATCCCTTTGTAGCCCTTGGAGAAATCGGTGTTGGCAAAGACCAGGAACAACCCGGCTTCGCCACCGTTGGTGATCCAGAATTTCCGGCCGGTCAGCTCCCAGTGCGTCCCTTTGTCGTCGGCGCGCGTCTCGAGAGCAAAGGCGTCGCTCCCGCTGGCGGGCTCCGAGAGGGCAAAGGCGCCCAGCAGGTCCCGGGTGAGTCGGGGGAAGTACCGTTGGTGCTGCTCCTCCGAGCCCCAGCGCAAAAGGGCGTTGTTGACCAGGGTGTTGTGGACGTCCACGTAGATCGCAGCCGAAGCGTCCACCCGCGCCAGCTCCTCGATGGCCAGAGTGGCGAGGAAGATGTTTCCGCCCGCGCCGCCGAATCGCTCGGGCACTTCGACACCCATGATCCCGAGGTCGAAGAAGCGCGCGAGAATTTCCTGACGAAAGGCGCCGGCCGCGTCCATCTCCATCACGTGCGGGCGGATCTCGGATTCGGCGAAGTCGCGGACCGTGGTCCGGAGCAACTCCTCCTCTTCCGACAGCGTCGTGAGGGGCTGAGCGGTTGTGAGCGTCGTGGTCATGGTCGTGATCCCGGAAGGACGAACCGTGGCTGATAATAGTTTCCTCACTCCCCGGCTTCAACCGAGCGCGGCGGCGAGGAACGGGGTCTGGTGCAAGGGCCGGATCGGCGGCAAGATGAGGCATGCGTAAGACGCTGAGGACCCTCGCAGCCACGCTGGCCCTGGTGATCGGGCCGGTCAGCCTCCTGCTGCTCTATCTCACCTTCTCGGTGCTCAACGCCGACGCCTTTACGCGCCGGTTGGTGGGCAGCCTGGACGATCCGCGGGTCGCGGAGTTCGCGGCCGAGAAGATCACCGACCTGGTTATCTCGCAGCGGCGGGACCTGACCGCGCTCCGCCCCGTGATCGTGGTCATCACGCGGGGCATCGTCTCCTCTGCTCCATTCCAGGCGATGTTGCGGCCGGCGGCCCGCCAGGCGCACGACGCTCTCTTCTCCTCCACCAGTGAGCAGATCCTGCTGTCGGTCCCCGACGCCGCCATCCTGTTGCGGAGCACGCTCGCCAATCTCAATCCCGCCGCGGCCTCGAAGATCCCTGGCAGCCTGGCCAGCTTCTCGGCCAGCATGGACAACCCGATCGCCAAGACGGCGCTCAAGGGGCTCCGGGCTGCCCATGCCGGCCGGCAGCTGGCCCGGACCGGCGTGGTGCTCTCGCTGGTCCTCATGATTCTCGCGATCCTGCTGGCCACCTCGCGGCAGGAAGCGGTCCTTTCGTCGGGGGCCGCGATGGCGGCCACCGGGTTGTTCTTCGCGGCCTTGGTGCCGGTCGGCCGCCTGGTGGCCACGGCACTGGTTACCAACCCCGTCACTCGCGCGGCGGTCGCCGGAGTGTGGGATGCCTTCATGGGGCGGCTCTGGATCGTCGGAGCGGTCATTGGAGCGGTGGGCGTCACCATGGTCGTGGCCACGACATCACAACTGGAGCGCTGGGAGGCCGGCGGTGCGGCGCGCGCAACCTGGGCACTGCTGACCCACCGCCGGGAGAAGACCTGGGCCGAATTGCTTCGAGTGTTCGGTCTCATCCTGGGCGGCCTGCTGTGCTTCTCGTTCCCCACCACGGCGCTCCGCGCGGTGGGGATCGCAACCGGAATCGCGATGTTCATCGTGGGAATTCAGGGCCTCGCGCGATTGGCGAGGCACCGGCTGCCAGGGGTTGCCATCCGCGAGACGGAGGAGATCCGGGTTGCCCCCGTGGTACTGGTGGCATTCCGGGTCGCCGTCATCCTCCTGCTCGGCCTCGCGGGCCTGGGCCTCGTCCTCCGAATCAAGCCTCCAGCCGAGGTGGTCGCCGTGGCGACCGATGCCTGCAACGGCGCGGTGGCTCTCTGTGATCGCCCGATCAACCGGATCGCCTGGGCCGGCGCCCACAACGCCATGGGTTCGGCGGACAATCCTTCCTGGCTGTTCCCCAATCAGGACCAGAGCGTCCCGGCACTGCTGGACAAGGGGGTCCGGGCGTTCATGCTGGACCTGCACTACGGCCGGCCGATCGGCGACAAGGTGAAGACTGATTTCGAGGCCGAACACAGCTCGGCCAACAAGTACGAAGCGGTCCTGGGTCCGGAAGGATTTCAGGCGGCCATGCGGATCCGGGATCGGATGACCGGCACCCCCGGCCCGCTCGGCCTGTATCTCTGTCATGGGTTCTGCGAGCTGGGCGCGATTTCGGTCGACAGCATGTTCAGGAGCGTCGCCACCTTCATGGCCACCAATCCGGGCGAGGTGGTGATCCTGGACTTGGAGGATTACGTCACCCCCGAAGACGTGGCCCGGGTGACCCGCGAAACCGGCCTGCTGGATTTTGTGTACCGCGGTCCGCTGGGCCCGGTGCCTCCGACGCTGCGCCAGATCATCGCCTCCGGCGGCCGCGTGATCATGCTGGGAGAGAACAACGTGGACCAGATCGCCTGGTACCACCTCTCGTATGACCTGATGCAGGAAACCCCGTACACCTTCCACAAGCCGGAGGATTTCTCCTGCCGGCCCAATCGCGGCAAGCCGAGCAATCCGCTGTTGCTGATCAATCACTGGATCGAGACCACCCCGGCGCCTCAGGTATCCAACGCCGAAAAGGTCAATACTCGGGAAGCGCTCCTGAGCCGGGCGCGACAATGCGCGCGGGAGCGTGGGACAATGCCCAACGTCATCGCGGTGGATTTCGCGGGGGTCGGAGACCTGGTGGGCGCGGTGCGGGTGCTCAACGGTCTCGACACCGCTTCCACGACCCCGCACGCCCCTGCTCCATAGCGACGGTTCGCCCGAAAATCTCCCGAGTAGTGAGCACTCACGGGGCACGGTTTCTGCCCGCTCGCGTGGAATAGCTTCTTTCACGTGAGGGACATCATGCGCTTGGCAACAGCTCTGGTGCCTTGCCTGACCGCGTTCGCTCTGGGCGCCTGCACCAGCTCTTCCGAACCGCCGGCCACCCAGCCCAAGCCGACCGCGGCTGCGCTGGGCATTCCGCCGGGACAGCTACCCCCGGTGGGACAATGCCGGGTCTGGATTCCGGGTAAGCCACCCGGTCATCAGGCCAAGGCGCGCTCCTGCGACGGGATCGAGCAGTTCGCGCCCGCCGGCAGCTGGATCGTCTATCGTCCGGGGAAGGACAAGAAGGTGGTGCACGTCCGGGTGGTCGATGACCGCCGTCCGGGTGTCGTGGCGGTGGTTCGCGTCTACGACGCGCAAAGCGGCGCGTACCTCAGGACTCAGTTCTAGCGAAAGAGTCGGGCCTGCCGGCCGGGCGCCTCCGGAGGCCATATACGGGAACCTGACTTCGGTCAGGCCTCCCGGAGACGCACCGGCATGGTGACCATCGTTTTCCCTGCCCATTGCAAGCGCTTCTGGATGGCCAGCGCCGTCTCGTTGTGCAGAATCCGCTGGTACCAGCGCTCGCGCTCGAAGATCATCTTGCCCGCGAAGAAGGTGCTCCGGGGAAACTCCCGCGCGATCTCCAGGCAGAGCTTCTCCGCCTCTTCGACCGGATCGATGCCCAGCGCGAACCGGTAGGTGGCGGGGATCCCGAGGCCGGCCGCGAGACGGAGGTACTGGCGCAGCATTTCCTCGGTCCGCGCGTTGAGATCCGCGACCGCCTGCTCACCCTTGAACTCGCCGGAGTCGATGACCCCAACCGAGACGAAGATCAGGTTCTGATAGAATCCGGGGAACGCCCGGAAGATGTTGAGTACGGTGTGAATCCCAAGCCCGTTGTAGGCTCCCACCAGCACCACGGCCGTGGGCTGCTTGGGGTCCAGCGGTTTGGGCGAATCCTCCCGCAGGGGCAACTGGTCCAGCTCGGCGTAAAGCTTGGCCATGGTTTCGCTGGCCTTGCGGTAGTGCCGGTGGATCCAGGTACAGGCCAAGACCAGGAGACCGGTCACCAACAGGGTGACCCAACCTCCCTCCAGGAATTTCTCCAGGACCGTCATGACGAGGATCGTCGCGCAGAGCGCGAGCCCCGCCGCAAACAGAGCGAGCCGCCGCTTGCGGTCCGGACGCCCCCGGGCTCCCGCCCAGAACCGCAGCATCCCCATCATCGAGAGCGAGAAGGTGAGGAACACGTTGATGCTGTACATCACCACCAGGTGGGACACACTCCCTCGCGTATAGAACAGAGCGACCAGCGAGGCCAGACCCATGAGGATGATGCCGTAGTGGGTGGTGAGCCGGTCGGAAAGGGAGGAGAAACGATGGGGCACCCAGGAATCAATGGCCATGTTGGCCAGCACTCGGGGACCGTCCAGGAACCCCGCCTGTGCGGCGACCACGAGCAGCGCCCCTTCGGAAATGAGGGTGAGTACCAGGAACACGCGGCCGAACGGCAGATCGGCCGTCAGCCGCTCGACCAGCACCGCATTCAGCGTCTTCCCCGGCTCGTGGGCGACGTGCCATAGGAGGTAGCACAAGAGAAGCCCTGAGGCCGTGAAGGCGAGCGAGACCGCCATGTACAACATGGTACGCTGGGCCGTCGGCACTCGCGGCTCCCGCATGATCGGGAGGCCGTTAGAAACGGCCTCGATCCCGGTGTAGGTCCCTCCTCCAAGCGAATAGGCGTGGACAAAGAGCAGGACCAGGCCCCCGGCCCCCAAGGTTCCCAGGCCCTGGCTGTAGCCGGCCTTCGCCGAAGCGATGGTGTTGGGCAGCTCCGGCACGTGCCCCAGGATCCCGTACCCAATGACGATCACGTGAGTGATGAGGAAGACCAGAAAGATGGGCAACAGGGTAAGGACCGATTCCTTGGCCCCGCGGATGTTGAGCACGGTGAGCCAGAGGATGAGGATCACCTCGACACCCAGCTTGGCTCCCAGCCAGCCCGAGGGGAGGAAGCTGAAGAGCGCGTCGCCCGCCGCGGCGATGGACACCGTGATGGTCAACCCGTAGTCCACCAGCAGCGCCGCGCCCGAGATGAGCCCGGCCCGAGGGCCCAGCAGCTTGGTGGCGACCACGTAGCCCCCGCCGCCAAAGGGGAACTGCTCGATGATGCGGCTGTAGGCCCGAGAGATCAGGAAGACGGTGAGGGCCATCATCGCCGCCAGGCCCAGCGCCAGGTAGGTGTGCTCCCCCAGGGCCCGATATGCTTCCTCGGGGCCGTAGGCCGAGGACGAGAGCCCATCGGCGCCCAGCCCGACCCAGGCCAGGAAGGGGATCAGCGAGAGGCGATGAAAGAGGCCCGCCTCTTCGACGCTCTTGGGTGGGCCGATCAGTAGGTGTTTGAGCCTGCTCAGAATGCCCGGTGTCGCCGCCGGGGGCGGGCTCGGTGGCGGGGTTCTAGTACTCGGGGGCTCGGTGGGCATCTCGTTGGTCTGTCGCTTCTTACTCAAGAGGGGCGAATCGAGACCCGCCCCCCGCGCCGGCCGAATAGTAGCGGCCGGCCGCCCCTGGGCCAAGTCGGGTTCGGAGGCCCCCGATGAGCGTATCGTGTGGCAGGACAGACGGTTCCCCCGTTTCAACGGGGTCTGGCTTGTCCTGACGCCATCCTGATGTCGGTTCCCAAAACCTTAACCCTGTCTTTAGGCGGGTCACCCTAGTTTCGGGCAGTCGTGGAGCCCTGGAATCCCGGAGGCCGCCTTCGCGTGCGTTCGAGGGCGGGGAGGGCCGGGAGAGGCAATTCCTCCGACGGAGGTTCACATGTTGGACCTGTGGTACGTGCTCGGCAGCGTGGTGTTCTTCGTGGCGATGATTGCCTACGTGCGAGCCTGCGAGGCCCTGGGCCGCGATTCGGGCAGCAAGGAGGCGACACCGTGAACGCGGAGAACTGGATCGGCGGGATCATCACCGTCGCGCTGTTCGTCTATTTGTGCTACACGATGCTCCGCCCGGAGAGGTTCTGATTATGACTGCCAATGGCTGGCTGCAGATCGCCTTTTACTCCGTGGTCCTGCTGGCCCTCACCAAGCCGATGGGGGTCTACATCCTCAAGGTGTATGACGGTTCCCTGACTTGGTTCCGTCCGGTCGAACGCCTTCTATACCGTTTGGGTGGGGTGGATCCCGAGGAGGATCAGCATTGGACGCAGTACGCGGTGGCGATGCTGGTCTTCAGCGCCGCGTCCATGCTGTTGACCTACCTCGCTCTGCGTCTCCAGGGCTTGCTGCCGCTCAATCCCCAGAAGTTCGCAGGGGTGGTCGATCGACAGGCCTTCGAGACGGCAGCGTCGTTCACCACCAACACCAATTGGCAGTCCTACTCGGGCGAGTCGACGATGTCGTACTTCTCCCAGATGACTCAGCTCGCCTTTCACAACTTCGCCTCCGCGGCGGAAGGGGTCGCGGTGGCGATCGCGTTGGCACGCGGGATCTCCCGGCGCTCGGCTGGACGGCTGGGGAATTTCTGGGTCGATCTCGTTCGAGGGACGCTGTACCTGTTCCTGCCACTCTCGCTGGTGCTCGCCTTGCTCTTCGTGCAGCAAGGCGCGATCCAGAACTTCCTGCCTTACCTGGAGGTCCACACCCTCGAGGGTGCGAAGCAGACCATCGCGATGGGGCCGGGTGCTAGCCAGGAGGCGATCAAGCAGCTCGGGACCAATGGCGGCGGCTTCTTCAACGCCAACGCAGCCCATCCCCTCACCAGTCCCACGCCGTGGACCAACTTCCTCTCGATGCTGGGGATCTTCCTGGTGTCGGCTGGGTTGACCTGGACCTACGGTCGCATGGTGAAAAAGCAGGGCCATGGCTGGGCGCTGTGGACGGCGATGTACATCCTCTTCTTGGGGGGTGTGACGACGGCGTACTGGGCCGAGGCACGGGGCAATCCGATACATGCCGCCCGCGGGATCGACGTGGTCGCCTCGGCCACTCAGCCAGGCGGGAACATGGAGGGGAAGGAGGTCCGCTTCGGGATCGCGAATTCTGCCCTGTACGCCACGCTTACCACCGATGCTTCCTGTGGATGTGTCAACAGCATGCACGACTCCTTCACCCCACTGGGTGGGATGGTGCCCCTGGTGAACATGCAGCTGGGTGAGTTGATCTTTGGGGGAGTCGGCGCCGGGCTCTATGGCATGCTGATGATGGTGCTACTGACGGTCTTCATCGCCGGGCTGATGGTTGGCCGAACACCGGAGTATCTGGGCAAGAAGGTGGAAAGCCGAGAGGTCCGGATGGTGATGCTCTACGTCCTGGTATTCCCCTTCATCATTCTGGTGAATACGGGCCTCTCCGTTGTCCTGCCGGCGGGCCTGGCCGGCCTGAACAACTCGGGACCGCACGGGTTCACCGAAATCCTGTACGGGTTCACCTCGACACCGGCGAACAACGGCAGCGCCTTCGCGGGGCTGACCGGATCGACCTACTACTACAACACCATGTTCGGCTTCGCGACGTTGATCGGGCGCTTCGCTATGCAGGTGCCGATGCTCGCGGCTGCGGGGTTCCTGGCCGAAAAGAAGCTGGCCCCCGAATCGGCCGGGACTTTCCCGGTGACCACCCCGCTCTTCATCGTACTGCTCCTCAGCGTCATCCTGATCGTCGGCGCGCTGACCTTCTTCCCCGCGTTGTCGCTCGGTCCCATCGTCGAACACCTGCTGATGCAGAGCGGGAGGCTCTTCTAACATGGCTGTGACCAAGCGACCGCTCTTCGATCCGCCCATCGTCCGGCGGGCGATCCAGGATTCCTTCGTGAAGCTGGCGCCCCAGCATATGGTACGGAATCCGGTGATGTTCGTGGTGCTGGTAGGAAGTGTGTTCACAACCATGGTCCTGGTCCGGGACATTGCAACGGGTGGCGGACAGATCGGCTTCACCTTGCAGCTGGCACTCTGGCTCTGGTTCACCGTGCTCTTCGCTAACTTCGCGGAGGCGATGGCGGAAGGCCGGGGCAAGGCTCAGGCGGACGCGCTCCGCAAGACCCGGCGGGAGACCCAGGCTAAGCGACTCCAGGACCCGAAGCGTCCCAAGACCTTCGAGCTGGTGCCCTCCAGTAACCTGCGGATGGGCGATGTGGTCGTGTGCACTCCCGAGGACGTGATTCCCGGGGACGGGGACGTCATTGAAGGCGTGGCGTCAGTAGACGAGTCGGCCATTACCGGCGAATCGGCCCCGGTGATTCGGGAGTCCGGGGGCGACCGCTCGGCCGTTACCGGGGGCACCAGGGTCCTCTCCGATCAGATCATCATTCGAATCACGGCGAATCCGGGGGACACCTTTCTGGATCGGATGATCGGCCTGGTCGAGGGGGCCGCTCGCCAGAAGACCCCGAACGAAATCGCGCTGATCATCCTTCTCTCCGGGCTGACCATCGTTTTCCTGTTGGCCGTGGCCACGCTGCAGCCGTTCGCGGTCTACAGCGGGGGACCGGTGGCCGTCTCGATCCTGATCGCCTTGTTGGTCTGTCTCATTCCGACCACCATCGGCGGGCTGCTCTCCGCTATCGGGATCGCCGGGATGGACCGCGTGATCCAGCACAATATCATCGCGATGAGCGGGCGGGCGGTCGAGGCGGCGGGCGATGTCAACACGCTCCTCCTCGACAAGACCGGGACCATCACGCTGGGCAATCGGCAGGCGGTGGACTTCGTCCCGATCGGGGGCGTCAAGCCGGAGGAGCTGGCCGACCGGGCCCAGCTCGCGTCCCTACCCGATGAGACTCCCGAAGGGCGGAGCATCGTGGTATTCGCCAAGGAGAAGTACGGCATCAGGGGTCGCACCCTGGTAGACGCCACGGGGCCAGCTTCCCAGCAACCCACATTCATCCCCTTCTCCGCCACGACCAGGATGAGCGGCGTGAACCTGGATGCAACGCAGTTGCGGAAGGGCGCCCCGGACGCGATCACCGGGTGGGTACGGCAAAACGGTGGGGAAATCCCGGAGCGGCTGACGGCCACGGTAGAGCAGATTGCCCGCTCCGGCGGCACGCCACTGGTCGTGGCAGAGCGCTCGACCGGCGGCACCCGCATCCTCGGAGTCATTCACCTCAAGGATGTGGTGAAGGGCGGCATGAAGGATCGCTTTGCCCGCCTCCGGTCCATGGGCATCCGCACGGTCATGATCACCGGCGATAACCCGCTCACCGCGGCGGCCATCGCGGCCGAAGCCGGGGTCGACGACTTCCTGGCCGAGGCCACCCCGGAGCAGAAACTGGCACTGATCCGGCGGGAGCAGTCGGGTGGCCGCATGGTGGCGATGACCGGTGACGGCACCAATGACGCGCCGGCGCTGGCCCAGGCGGACGTGGGTCTCGCGATGAATACGGGGACACAGGCGGCCAAGGAAGCCGGCAACATGATCGACCTCGATTCCAATCCGACCAAGCTCATCGAGGTCGTGGAAATCGGGAAGCAGCTCCTCATCACCCGGGGCTCACTTACCACCTTCTCCATCGCCAATGACGTGGCCAAGTACTTCGCCATCATCCCGGCGATGTTCGCCGCCACCTATCCGGCGCTCAACGCCCTGAACATCATGGGCCTGCATTCGCCTACGTCGGCGATTCTGAGCGCCATCGTCTTCAACGCGCTCATCATCATCGCCCTGATTCCGCTCGCGCTCCGCGGTGTCCAGTACCGGCCGGCCGGGGCCGCCGCCATCCTGCGGCGCAATTTCGTGATTTACGGTATCGGCGGCGTCATCATTCCGTTCATCGGGATCAAGGCGCTCGACGTCGTGCTCGTCTTCCTCCACATGGTATGACCATGGTCGCCAAACACCTGCGCCCTGCGATTGTGTTGACGCTGTTGCTCTGCGTCCTCACCGGCTTCATCTACCCCGGCGTGGTCACCGTTTTCGCCCAGCTTCTGTTCCCGAGACAGGCGAATGGCTCGATCATCAAGGTCAATGGGCAGCCCGTCGGGAGCGAGCTGATTGGGCAGCCGTTCGTGGCCCCGTACTACTTCCACCCCCGTCCCTCCGCGGCTGGGAATGGGTACGACGCCACGGCCTCCTCCGGCACCAACAAGGGGCCGACCGATCTCAAACTGGCGGACACCCTGATTGCGCAGGCGGTGGAGGGGGTCGTCGCCAATGACGGCGCCCAGAAGGGCCACATCCCGAGCGATATGGTGACGTCGTCGGCTTCCGGTCTCGACCCGCACATCTCCCCCGCGAATGCCGCGCTCCAGGTGGCACGGGTTGCGCGCGAGCGCGGAGCGGACCCCAAAGCCGTCCAGGCATTGGTGGACCGGTACACCGAGGGCCGGCAGTTCTGGTTCCTCGGCGACCCCCGCGTGAATGTTCTCATGCTGAACCTGGCCGTCGACAGCGCGTTTCCTCGTCCTCCGGGTAAGCACTAGGAGACCGCCGATGAAAACGCGGTCAGGGGGAGGGGTTCCCTTGGCATCGGATGCCGAGGCGCTGACCCAAGCCCGGTTGGCGCTGGCCGACCGGTTTACCCTAGTGGCCGAGCTGGGTCGCGGCGCGGCGACGACGGTCTTCCGGGCCTCCGATCCCCGTGACGGCTCCAACATCATTCTGCAACTCGTGCATCCGGACCATGGTTACGATGTAGGCAGCGAGCGATTCGTCCGCGAGATCAGCCGCCTCGCGCTCCTGCAGGACCCCCAGGTGCTCACGCCCCCCGGCCCTGCGGGACAGCCCGCCGTCTTGTACTACGTTCGCCCGGACGAGACCACCGAGTCGCTTCGCACTCGTCTGCGGCGGGAGGGACGACTCTCCCGGGAGCGCGCCTTGAGCTTTGCGCTCGATGGCGCTCTGGCCCTGGCCGATCTGCATGCCCGCGGGTGGGTCCATGGAGCAGTTGGGCTGGATACTATGCAGCTGGTCGGCGAGCACGCCTTTCTGTCCGGGGTCGGGGGCGGTTTCGCGGCCAGCTCCGGCAGCAGCCACGCGGAGGAGGACGTCGAGGCCCTCGGACTAGTCCTGCTTGCAATGCTCACTGGAGACGAGCGAGCCTCGGCCGCCTCCCTGGCCCAGATCGCCGCGCCGGATCAGGCACTGCTGCGCGATATCCTGACATCCATTTCGACGCCGAGCGCGGAGGCCACCGCGGGATTGCTCAATGAGATGTTGGCTTCCGAAGTGCGCGCGGCCGCCCGCTCCCGGTCTGGCCTCGAGACCCGCGCCACCCAGTGAAGGTCCTCACGGCGATCATTCGGCCGGGGCGGTTGTCGGCCGTCCTGGCGGCACTAGACCGGGCCAACTTCTCACGCGTGACGGTGACTCAAGCCCTAGGGCGCGGAAGTGAGCCGGCACTGTCAGGCTTCTATCGGGGAACGAGAGTGGAGCTGCGGTTCCGCGAGCGCCTGCGGCTCGAGATCGTCCTCGCCGACGCCCAAGTCGACCGCGCCGTCGCGGCCATTCGGACCGCGGCGGCGACCAACACCCCAGGCGATGGGAACATCTGGATCCAGCCCGTCGCCGACTTCGTGCGGATTCGCGATGGTGCCCGAGGCGGGGATGCGCTGATGCCCGCTGGCCTCCCCGAGACCATCCCATAGAGTGATTTCCGGAGCGATTCCCTAATCGCTGAGCGGTACCCGCCGGTCACAGTTGCAGCCGTGTGGCGGCGGTTCCATCTTCCCAACATGACCGATCAGCGTCCCCACCCCGACGTCCTGCTCCGGCGCATTCGGGCCGAGGAAGCCCGGGCCGCCCGCGGGCAGCTCAAGGTCTTCTTCGGCGCCAATCCCGGAGTGGGAAAGACCTACACCATGCTGGAGGAGGCCCGAGCCAAACGGGGCGAGGGTGTGGACGTCGTGGTTGGGGTGGTGGAGACCCATGGCCGCGCCGAGACCGAGGCGCTGCTTGCCGGGCTCGAGCTGCTGCCCCGCCGCACGATCCTCTACCGTGGAATCCCCCTCAAGGAGTTCGACCTCGATGCCGCGCTGGCTCGGCATCCTTCGATCCTGCTGGTGGACGAGCTGGCTCATACCAATGCCCCCGGCTCGCGCCACGAGAAGCGGTGGCAGGACGTCGAAGAGCTCCTGGCGGCCGGCATCTCGGTCTACACCACGCTCAATGTCCAGCACCTGGAGAGCCTGAACGACGTGGTGGCGCAGATCACCGGCGTGCAAGTGCGGGAGACGGTGCCCGACACGATCTTCGACGGGGCCGACGCGGTCGAGCTGGCCGACCTCACCACCGAAGATCTGCTCCGCCGTCTCGCTCAGGGAAAGGTGTACCTGCCCGAAGCCGCCGACCGCGCCCGGGAGCGGTTCTTCCGGGAAGGGAATCTGATCGCGCTCCGAGAGCTCGCCCTCCGGCGGGTCGCCGAGCGGGTAGACGCGCAAATGCGCGGCTACATGGTCGAGCACGGCATCCAGGAAACCTGGCCCGCGGGAGAACGGCTTCTGGTGGCTGTGGGCGCGAACCCGGCCGGGGCGCGACTGGTACGGGCCGCCTCCCGGATGGCGGCCTCGCTCCGGTGCGATTGGGTCGTGCTCTACGTGGAGACCCCGGGGGCCGCGGCGTACTCCGACCGCGACCGGAACACCCTGGTGGAGACCCTGCAACTCGCCGACGAGCTGGGTGCTCGGACCGTTACCGTCCCGGGGCACCAGGTGGCCGAGGAAATCCTGGCCTACGCCGCCACCCAGAACGTCACCCGCATCCTGATCGGCAAGCCTACCCACTCGCGCTGGCGCGATCTGCTGTTGGGCTCCACCCTCGACCGCCTGGTTCGTGGGAGCGGGGACGTGGATGTCTATGTCATGACCGGCGAAGATGACGAAGGCCCCCCTCGCCGGCCCGTTGTAGTGCACGCTCCCGCTCCCTTGACCGAATACGGCTTCGCGGCCCTGGCGGTGTTGGGCGCCACCGCGGTCGGTTGGCTTGCGCTCCAGCGTCTCAGCATCACCGATGTGGCCATGGGGTACCTGCTCGCCGCGATGATTGTCTCCTCCCGGTGCGGCCGCGGGCCTTCGATACTCGCCGCGCTGGTTTCCATCGCCTTGTTCGATTTCTTCTTTGTTCCTCCCCGGTTCACCTTCGCGGTCTCTGATCTCAAGTACTTGCTCACCTTCGGGGTGATGCTGAGCGTGGCACTGGTGATCAGCGGCTTCACCGTCCGGATCCGGGAGCAGGCGGCCGCGGCCCGCGAGCGGGAGCGGCGGACCGCGGCGCTCTACGCCTTGAGCCGGGACCTGGGCGATACCCGGACGATGCCTGACGTGGTGCGGGCCGCGCGGCGCCATTTGGGCGAAACCTTTGGCACCTCGGCCCAACTGGTTGCCCCGGATAACAGTGGCCACCTTCGCGCCCTGGAACCCACGGCTCCTTCTCCGATCCTCGACGACAAGGAGTTGAGCGTCGCCGACTGGGTCTTTCGGCGGGGGGAGATGGCCGGTGCGGGCACCGCAACCCTTCCGGGCGCGGCCGCCCTCCATCTGCCCCTGACCGCGACCAGCGGAATCGCCGGGGTGTTGGTGGTCGCCTCGGCCGATCTGGAGCGCTTCCAAGTCCCCGCCGAGCGCTACCTGCTCGAGACCTTCGCCAGTCAGATCGGCGTGGCGCTCGACCGGGTCTCCCTCGCCGAGCGCACGCACCGGGACCGGCTCGAAATCGAGGCGGAACGGTTGAGGACCTCGCTCCTCAGCTCGCTCTCCCATGATCTGCGAACCCCCCTCGGCATCATCACGGGAGCGGCCAGCAGCTTGCGGGAGCGGGGTGATCAGCTGGCTCCCGACACGCGGCGCGAGCTGCTGGACTCGGTGCTCGATCAGGCCCAACGCATGAACCGCCTGATCGGCAACCTGCTCGACATGATCCGGGTGGAGACCGGGAGCCTCCAGATCCAGAAAGACTGGCAGCTGCTGGAGGATCCGATCGGGGTAGCGCTCCTTCGGCTCGGGGACCGGATGCAACAGCACCCGGTGACGGTTGCCCTGCCACCCGATCTTCCGCTGGTCCCCTTCGATGCGGTGTTGCTGGAGCAGGTGTTTATCAACCTGCTGGAAAACGCGGCCAAGCACACCCCGCCCGGCACCCCGGTAGAGATCACCGCGGAACCGGCGCCAGGAGTCGTGACGGTGAGCGTCGCGGATTCCGGTCCCGGTTTGCCTCCGGGGGAGGAGGACCGAATCTTCGACAAGTTCTATCGGGGTGCCGGCGCCGCTCCCGGGGAGGGTATCGGGCTGGGACTCACCATCTGCCGGGGCATCATCGCCTCGCACGGCGGGCGGATCTGGGTCGAGCGCCGGCCTGGGGGCGGGACGGTGTTCCGCTTCACCCTGCCGCTCACCGGGGCCGCACCGCTCCCTGCCGCCGAGGCATTGGAGCACGTCTGACGAGCGGCG
>DATIWD010000131.1:0-4419 GCA_035519565.1 Gemmatimonadales bacterium
CCCCGCCCCGGAGATGCTGTAGCTGATGTACGCCGGATGAGAGTGCATGGGGATCTTCTCCCCCGCGCTGGCGGTGAAATCGAGCACCCGGACTCGATCGTTCTCCAATAGCACCTTGAAATTCTTGGGCGCGACCTTGACCGGGTCCTGTGCCCGGGCGATGCCGGCGCCACAGAACAGGGCCACCGCGAGGGTGGTCGCTCCCGCCAGGAGCGGCGCCCAGGTCTTGAGGGGTTTCATGGCAAGCCTCCGTCGGTGATGAGGGAACCGATATCGGGACCAGCATACCCGCGAAACCACTCTAGCGCCACAACTCCACAGATTTCGCAGATTCGCGGAGATTGCCCACCCTAGTGCCGTTGTCCGTCTCGTTCGGATCGGGGTTCTGGGTTCGGAGTTATGGGTTCTGGGTTCTGGGTTCGGGGTTGGGGGTTCTGGATAGGACCTGTCCGTCCTGTCCATCTTGTCCATCTTGTCCGCCTTGTCCGTCACACGGATGCCCCTACCCCGATGGTACCGTTTGAGGACCGACCACGTTTCGCGGAGTCCCTTCTGTAACAAGCTCGTCTCTTTATCGCTTCTTCAGCCGATCCTGAGCGTAGTCTTCAAAAAGATAGGGGTAGGTTGAGGAGTCTCGCACCGCCGGTCCGCCTATGTGCCCCAAGACGCTGGTCCTTTCCGAGTTGGGTGAGCAGGAGCTGCTGGTTCCCGCGCTGGTAAATCGCGGCCTCGCCGCAAACGATCGGGTCAAGTACTTCCTCTCCCTGCTCCAAGCCGCGTTGGATCACGCGGATCAGCCCGAGGTACCCGCGCCCACTCTTCGGCGAGAGCGTCTCGCCGCGGGTGTGGCCGACCCGAAACTCGACAGCCTCCCGGGCGAAGCGGTACTGGTATCCCCGGGCCGTTACCGGGTGGCGGGCTGGGCCGAAGTCGAGGCCCAGGCCATCCTGGCGGTGCGCGATATGGTGGCGGCGGTGGAACCGGAAGGCGGGCCCTCCTCCAGGCGGCTCGACGCACTGCTCGCCACGCTGGGACCGGCGCCCGAAGAGATCACCCGGGAGCGCCTCATCCAGCTCACCTCCGGGGTCCGGTCTCGCGGAGACAGTCTGCATCTGCTGGTGCTGGATCTTCACGCCCGACTCAACGCGCTCCAAGCCAGGCTGGCGACCGAGTCGGTGGATGGAGCTTTGGCCTACGGCCTCGACGACACGAGCCGCCGGCTGGTCGCCGCGTTCATGGGAGGGCTCAACCGGACCGCTCCACTCCGGTTCGATCATCCGGGGTTGGGCACGACCGCGACACTGCACGATGGCCGGCTGGTCATCCAGAATGACATCGGCGAAACCGACGTCCATGTGCTCATCCTGCACGTCGAGGGCCTGACCGCGACGGTGACCTGCTCTGACCTTCACGCCGAGCGGCTGGGGTTCTTCCAACGCCAGTTGGCGCCGTTTGCGGTCGAGTGGTCGGAGACCGTGACCCGCGCTTCAACCCTCGCAGAGGATCAGGGCCGGTACTACCTCACCGTGGGGCGAATGACCGCCCGGGACCAGGCGCAACTCCAGGAGTTCCTGGCCCACCTCGGTTCCCGGCTGGTCTTCCTGATCGACTGGAACCGGGCCCGCAAGCAGCTCCGGAACTTTTGCGGCAACAAGAAAGCCATTGCCCTCCTCGAGTGGGCCGCCCGAATGGACCTCGGCCACATCGCCTTCCTCAGGTTGGGCGGGGATCGAATGCTCTCCGAGGTCCTGGAGACGGTCCGGTTGCCGCTCCGTCCCGGCGAACGGCTCGACCAGGCCTTGGGCGGGAAGGCCACCGAGGAGTTTCTCCAATCCGTGCTCCGGCTGGCGTCCGAGGGGCTGCGCCACGATCGCTCGGAGTTTCTGCTGCGGGACGCGCTCCGGGCCGAGTTGGTGCGCCACGTCGCGACCGCGGAAGGGTCGGCTCTCTCCCTGGTGCGCGATCACGCCACCCTGATTGTAGAGCTGGCGGCGGGCCTGCAGGATGCGCTGGCCCGCGCCCGCTTGGGCGATCACGGCTTCGTGGCCCGGAACGCCGAGCGGGCACGGACCTGGGAACACCAGGCCGACCAGCTGGTGAACCAGGCGCGGCAATTGGCTCAGCGCTGGACCGAGGTCACGAGCATCCAGGATCTCCTCGCCCGCGCCGACGACGCGGCCGACGATCTGGAGGAAGCCGGGTTCCTCCTCGCGCTCCCAACCGAGGGCGCGTTGGAGGAAGGGCTCCTCGCCCCGCTCGGCCACCTGGCCGAGGCCGTGGTCCGTGGCGCGGAGGCCCACACCCGGGCGGTCGCCACCGCGATGGCCCTGCCCCACGGCGGCCGCGAAGATTACGCCGACTTCCTCGAGGCCGTGGATGAGGTTCTGAGCGCCGAGCACCAGGCCGATGCGGCGTACCGCGCCGCGCGAAGCACGGTTCTCACGCAAGCCACCGACTTCCGCCAGGCGCTGCGGTTGGGCGAGGTCGCCCGCGCGCTCGAGTCCGCCGCGGATGGCCTGATGCACGCCGCCCTGGGCCTTCGCAGTCACGTCCTCGAGCGGCTCCGAGTCGCATGACTGTGGTCCATTTCGGCGCCGGTGTCCCGGCCAGGGAGCCGCCGCCACTGGAAGTGGTTGGCGCCAAGGCGTGGCACCTCATTCGACTGGCCGGCGCGGGGCTCCCGGTGCCGGCCGGCTTCGTGGTGCCCACCTCGGTTTGTCGCCGGTACTACGAGGCCGGGAGACGGCTCCCCGACGGCTTAGAGGAGGAGCTGCACGCCGAGCTGGCCCGGCTGGAGGAGCGCACCGGCCAGACCTTCGGGCGGGGCCGCCGACCGTTGCTGGTGTCGGTCCGCTCCGGCTCGGCCGCCTCGATGCCCGGGATGATGGACACCCTCCTTGACGTCGGGCTCACGCCCGGGCTCGAGCCCGCGCTCCTGCGCGCGACCGGAAACGCGCTGGTCTTCTGGGACTCACTGCGCCGGCTGGTCCGCTCCTTCGCGGAGACCGTGCATGGGACCGACCCGGCACCCTTCGAGAACGCACTCGCCGCGCGGCTGTCCAGCCGGAGCGTCTCTGACGTCGCCGAGCTCGATGTCGCGGCCCTGCGCGCGCTCACCACTGATTGGCTGGCCCTCTACCAGAAGGCGATCGGGGAGTCCTTCCCCCTGGACCCCGATCAGCAGTTGGTCGAGGCATTCGAGGCCGTCTACCGCTCGTGGGACAGCGATCGGGCGGTCCGCTATCGCGCGATGCACGGACTGGACGATACGGCGGGCACGGCGGTCATCGTGCAGGCGATGGTCTTCGGCAATCGAGGCGGCGACTCCGGGGCCGGGGTGGGGTTCACCCGCGATCCCGCCACCGGCGAGCCGGGTCTCTACCTGGATTTCCTGTTCGGCGCGCAAGGCGAGGACGTAGTCTCTGGCCGCCGCTCCGCGACCGGCGCAGGCGAGCTGGCCCGGCTGCTCCCAGCGGTCCATGCCGAGTTGGCTGGGATCGCGGAACGACTGGAGAGGCTGTTTGGAGACGTGCAGGACTTCGAGTTCACCCTCGAGCGGGGCAAGCTGTTCCTCTTGCAGAGCAGGAGTGCCAAGCGCACCCCGCTCGCGGCGCTGCGCATCGCGTGCGACCTGGTCCGCGAGGGGCTGATCACGCCGGTGGAAGCCCTTGGAAGACTCGCGGGACTCAACTTGGCAGGGATCGCGGAGACCCGGGTAGCCGCGGTGGATGGAGCGACGGTGCTGGGACAGGGGATTCCGGCCAGCGGCGGAGTGGCCAGCGGCCCGGTCGCCCTCGACTCCACCACGGCGGCGGCAGTGGTGCAGAAGGGACGCACGCCGATTCTGGTGCGGGCGGAGACTTCCACCACCGATCTGGAAGGGATGGCCGTAGCGGCGGGCATCCTGACCGCCGAAGGCAGCCGGACCTCGCACGCCGCCCTGGTTGCCCGGGAGCTGGGCCGGGTCGCGGTGGTGGGATGCCGTGGCCTAGGAGTCGACCTGATCCGTCGTGAGCTCAGGCTGGGTAGTCGGGTGATCCAGGAGGGGGAGATCCTCTCTCTCGATGGAAACTCCGGCCTGGTCTACGCCGGGCCGGTCCAGGTGGAGGGCCGCTACCCGACCGAGCTGCTCGATCTGGTGGCGGGTTGGCGCACCAGCGCCCGCGCGGAGCGGGAACTCGCAGTTCCAGCCGGCACCCAGGGGTAAGCCCTATCCGCAGATTCCGCGGATTCGTCCGCAGATTGCGGAGATTGGCCCACTCTGCAGCCTCTTCTTGACACAGAGACACGGAGCCACGGAGGTTCACGGAGGAATGCTTTGAGTGCCCCTTCCACCCCGCCCCAATACGGTGGGGTGTGGGGGGCAACACAAGCGGTCCGCAGATTACGCAGATTAGTCCACAGATTGCGCTGATTCCC
>DATIWD010000132.1:0-5198 GCA_035519565.1 Gemmatimonadales bacterium
TCAAAGTCATAGAACAACTTAGATAATTGCGCCGGAGGCCTCGTCCTTGCGGGCGAAATCGCCGTCTGCCGGTTGGCGGGAAGCCCCGACGGCCCAAATGGGCCGGTCCAGTCCGACTACCGATGCGACGCTCCTACGCCCCGGGAGAACCTGCCATGGCCGCCTTCCTGAAGAGCCTGCTCCGCGATTCCGCTGGTGAAGCTGGGCTGCAAGAGCTTCTGACCAGGGTCGACGCCGACCGCACCGCCCTCGAACAACTGGTCCAACGCGCCGAAGCCGCCGTCGCCGAGCTGCACCGGCTGGCCGGCACCACCGAGCGGGTCAACGCCATCCAGACTCAACTCGGTTCGATCGAGGCGGTGGTCCCCAAGCTGGCCTCCGCCAGCCAGCGGCTCTCCCAGCTGGGGGAATCGGAGCACAAGATCACCAGCGAGCTGGAGCGCGCCACCGGCGATCTCCTTCGGGTCAAAGCCGAGCTGGACGTGATGAGCGGGCAGGTGACCGCGGCCACCACGCTCAAGAGCGACCTCGAAAGCTTCCTCGCCTTGCAGGAGCCGTTCGCGGCGTTACGACGTGAGCACGCGGGACTCGAGGCGGCCCTCGAGGCCCAGCGCGGCAACGTGGCCCGGATGCGAGAGCTGCACGACAGCATGCTCAAGGAACACCAGGACGGGTCCGCCAAGCTCGAGGGGTACGAAGCGCGGTGGCAGTCGCTCAACCAGCGACTGGGCGAATCGGAGATCCGGGCCTCGGGGATGGAGCAGCTGCTGGCCGATCTCACCCCGGTGACCGAGAGCGTAGCCGAATCCAAGCGCCAGTTGGCCCTGGTCAAGGCGGTGACCGATCAACTGAGCAAGAAGACCTCGATCCTGGAACAGCAGCGGGACCAGGTGGATCGCACCGCCAACCGGTTGGAGCAGATCAGCGGATTGGCTCAGCGCGTCGAGACCAGTCTGCAGCAGCACGCCGCCCAGACCCAGAGCCTGGCGGAGACGGGGGCGGCGCTCGAAGGCCTGAGTCGCGCTCAGCAGAGCGTCGCCGATCGGACCCGCGGGCTCACCGCCCAGTGCCAGGAGCTGGACGACGGCGTGAGTGCCCTGAGGCGGGAGCTGGGCTCCATGCGGGAGACCTCCGAGCGGACCGCGCAGCGCTTCGAGCTGGACCGGGGGAGTTTCGAGGGACTCAGCCAGCGGCTGTCGGATCTCCGCCGGGGTGTGAGCGACGCCGAGGCGCGGCTGGCCTCGATGGCGGAAAGCGGGCGGATGATCGACTCCCTGTCGGCCAAGGTCGAGGCGCTGGCCGGCCAGACCGTGACCGCCACCGCCTCACTGGCCGAGGCCTCCGAATTGTCGGCCCGGCTCAAGAGCTCGGCCGCGGATCTCGAGCGTCTCGACGACCTGTCGGGGTCGCTGGAGAAGCGGTTCGGTCGGATGGAAGAGGCACGGCCGGCCCTGGACGCGGCGATGCAGGACCTGGCCAGTCTCCGCCGTTCTCACGAGGGCGTGCGTGAGGCGCTGGATCAGGTCCGGTCCACCGAGGAGGAACTGGCCACCATTCGCTCGGGTCTCTCCCGGACGGAAGGTTGGTTGGAGGAGACTCAGCAGCGGATGGCCGCGCTCAGGCAGGACGTCACCAGCCTGGACCGGATGCGCGGGACCGTGGACGACCTCCAGCAGGAGATCGGGCTGGTGAGCCGGGCGCTCGAGGTGATCGAGGAGCGCCGCGAGACGGTGGATGCGATGCAACGCCAGCTGTCGGAGATCGGCAGCCAGAACAACGCGATCGAAGAGCGCACCGGGGCTCTGGCCAAGCGGCTGGAATCGGTGGAAGACCGCAGCGGCGCGCTCCTCCCCCGTCTCGAGGAGGCGGGTCGAGTTGGCAGCCGGCTGCACGACCTGGCGGCGCAGCTGCGCGACGCCGAAGAGCGGGTGCAGAGCGTCAAGAGCAGCGTGTCGTCGGTGGAGACGCGGGCCGGGAGTCTCGAGGCCCTCGAAGAGCGGGTGCGGGTCCTGGCCCGGGAGACCGATCTGCGACAGGTCGCCCTGGAGCAGGCGGCGGTGCAGCTCAAGGAGGCCTCCAACCTCCGTCAGGAAGCCGCGGAGACGGTATCCGCGCTGGACGACCGTTCACGTCAGGTCAATCAGTCCCTGGAACAGGCGTCCGACCGACTCGGGAAGGTGGAAGAACTCTGGACCACCCTCGACGGCCGGATCGCCAACCTGCGCTCGGTGGAGGAGCGGCTCGGCGCATTCGAGCGCCGGCTCCGCGAATGGCGCGGCACCGAGGAGCAGCTGGCCCAGGCCCTCGAGCAGGCCACCGCCAAGCAGGCGACACTCACCACGCTGCAGGCGGAGATCCGGAACGTCTATCAGTTGGCCGAGCGAGCCATGCGGGATGCGGGCGCCGTGGCAGAGGCCCAGCCCCGGATTCAGCAGGCCCGGCACGAGCTGGATGGAATCCTCAAGCGGCTGCGTGAAGTAGACGCAGCGACCGCTTCGTTCGAGGAGCGGCGGCGCCAGGTGACCCAGGCGGAGGAGCGGTTGGCCTACGCCGAGGCGGTGCTGATGGACGTGCAGGGCACGATGGAGACGCTGGTGTCGCAGAAGGCGGACGTGGACCACCTGCTGGAGAAGACCACCGCGCTCTCGCTCCAGTCCAAGCAGGCGGAGGCGCTGATCGAGGCCCTGCGGGACGAGCGACGGGTCAACGAGCGGGTGCGGAGCGCCTTGAGCGAGTTGAGGAGCGGCAACGGCGGGAGCGGGGGCCGCGAGAAGCAGCCGAGCGAGGAGCCGTCGGTCCGGGAGTAGGAGCGAGCAGGGGGCGGCCTAACGGTAGGCGATCAGACCGTCCCCCTTTACTTCGATCAACAGGCTCCAGGTGCTGGCCACCAGCAGTTGCCCGTACGGGTAGAGGGCCAGTTTCCAGGCGAGCTCCCCTGAGCGGGTCCTGGCCACCAGTTGATCGGCGTCGCCGGCGCGCTCTCGGAGCAGAAACCGCTCGCCTCCAGGTGAGACGGCCAGCACCTGCCCGTTGGGAGTGGCGCCCTCCGAGATCCCGGTTCCGTCGGCCCCGACGACCTGGAACCGATTGTCCACCGGCTCGGCCCGTTCGCCCACCGAGCCGGCGCTGTCATCCGGCACACCGGCCACCACCACATAGGCACCATCGGGCGCGATCGCCGCGCTGGGATAGTGGGTCGGCCTGGTCCAACGGATCTTGCCCTGCCCATCCACGAGGGACACCTCGCCCAGGGTCGAGAAGTGCGGCGGCTCCCACCAGGTCACTAAGGCATCCCAGCTCGAGGTGGTCGCCATGGTGCCACCCAGGTCCTGGATCCACTGGGTCCCGCCGGCCACGGTGAGGACGCCCACGGGCGACCCGGCGGTCAGCGCGAGACGCTGATCGTCGGGGGAGAACTTGAGCGCATCGATAATGGAGGACCCGAATCGCCAGGTGTGAAGCTCCTGACCGGTGGAATCGACCAGATACAGGGCGCCGGCCGCGGTGCCCACCGCGAACAGGCTTCCACCGTGACTCACCGCCAGGCCCTGCGGCGTTCCGGAGGTGGGGATGAGCTTGATGGCGGTGCGGGAGACCAGCCAGGCGCGTTTGGAGGAGGGAGTCCCGGCGACCAGGATCCAGTTACAGCCCGGCGAGGCAGCGACTCGGCCGATCTCCGCGCCCCGTCCAAGCCGCGTCACCGGCACTTCCCACAGCGCGACGCCGGTCGTGTCCACTGCGATGAACCGCTCCGCAGTGGCGACTACCAGGCAGTCTTCGGTGGGAGAGAAGGCGAGGTCGGTGATTCCGCCTTTGACGGCCAGCTCCCAGGCTTTCTTTGGGGGCGGGGTGGCCTGTCCCGCAGCGGGCGCGCCGGTCGCCCAGCAGAGCGCTACTGCAACCGCCCCGACGCGCCACCGTGCCATTTACCGACTCGGACTGGTCCCCAGTTCGCGCATCAGGCGGTAGCTGTAGTCGAGCCCGGTATAGAAGGCGGCGACCCGGATCCGCTCGTCCTTGCCGTGGGCACGGAAGTCGTCCGCGTCAACGGCGACTCCGGAGACACCGTAGACCGGGACGCCGATGTTCCGGAGATACAACCCGTCGCTGGCTCCGGTCTCCATGGTCGGGACGACTGGGATCCCGGGCCAGACCGCCTTGGTGACTCGCTCGATCGGGCCCACGACTTCGGGGACCAGCGGTGACGCCGGCGAAGGTACGGGGTGCCAGACTACCTGCACTTTGATCGCGGTATCGGCCACCACGCGACGGATAGTGGCCACCACGTTCTCCTCCGTGTCATCCGGCAGGATCCGGCAATTCACCAGCGCCTTGGCGGTCTGGGGCAGGGCATTGTTGGCGTGTCCCCCTTCGAGTCGGGTGGCAACACAGGTGGTGCGGAATTGCGAGTTGTAGATCGGCGAACTGACTGAGAGCCGGCGGATGGCGGCGGTGTCGCCCTTGGCGGCCAGGCGCATGTCCTTGGTGGGAGCGCCGCCCGGTCCGGCCGGAGCACGATTGAAGTAGTTGCGGGTTACGTCGTTGAGGCGCGCCGGAAAGGCGTACTTGCTCAGGCGGGTCAACCCCGCCGCCAGACGGTAGATGGCGTTGTCCTTGACCGGCACCGAGCTGTGCCCGCCAACGTTATGGACTTCGAGGGAGAGGTCCATGTAGACCTTCTCGCTGGCTTCCACCGACCGGGTGTAGACCTTCCCATCCTTGGAGAGCGGATCGCCGGCGTCCCCATTGATGGCGTAGGCCGCGTCGATCAGTTCCTTTCGATTCTTCAACAGCCAGTCGATGCCGTTGTGGTCCCCGTTCTCTTCGTCCGCCGTCAGCGCCACGATGAAGTCGCGATCGGGAACGAACCCTTCCTTCTTCAGCCGAATGATGTTGGCCGCGAAGATCGCCGCCATGTCCTTGATGTCGCTGGTCCCGCGCCCGTAGAAGTAGCCGTCCTGCTCGGTCAGGGTGAAAGGATCGAACGACCAGTCGCTCGGCAGCGCCTCCACCACGTCCAGGTGAGCCATGTAGAGCACCGGGCGACGAGCCCCGGTCCCGTGCAACCGGACCACCACGTTCATGTACCGGTCTTCGGAACCCACCACGGCGATGTCGGAGTCCGGGAATCCCGCGGCGCGATACCGCTCGGCCAGCACCTGCGCAGCCTGGCCGGTGCCGCCCTTGGGAGTGTCGGT
>DATIWD010000133.1:0-43269 GCA_035519565.1 Gemmatimonadales bacterium
CAGCCGCTCGCGATTGAGCCGGTCGCGGAGCGACTCGCCCTCCACGTACGGCATCACGTAGTAGAGCAGGCCGTCGGCTTCGCCCGAATCGTAGAGGCTCAGGATGTGGGGGTGTTGCAGACGGGCGGCCAGCTTGATCTCCCGATCGAACCGCTCACCGCCAAGAGTGGCGGCCAGTTCGGGGTGCAGGACCTTGATGGCGACCTGGCGCTCGTGCTTGAGGTCCTTGGCGAGAAAGACGGTGGCCATCCCCCCGCGACCGAGCTCCTGCTCGATGGTGTAGCGGTCGGAAAGGGAGGCCTGAAGGCGTTCGTCGATTTCGGCCACGGATCCTGGCGGAACGGGTCGGCTGGGCGGCTCCAGTGAGGACGGAAGTATAGGCCGAGCCGACGGGCTAGACCAGTCGCGCGGAGGCCTTGCGAGGCTTGTGGGTCGCTCCGTCGCCGCGCTATTGTTGTCGCGGCCCACCGGGATCAGAGCCTCGCCCTGGAGTCTGCATGCCGCTCAAACTCCTCGAGAACAATCAGCAGCGGGCAGCCCTGCTGATCGCGCTGTTGGGCGTCAGTCTGGTCATCGGCCTGGCCCCCTTCGCGAGCGGACTCCTGGGCGGAGTGGTCCTCTACGTGGTCACTCAGCCACTCAACCAGTGGCTGGCCAAGCGAGTCCCGGCCGCCTGGGCAGCGCTGTCGGTCGTCCTGTTGCTGCTGGCGGTCCTGGTGTTCGTTGGACTTCCGCTCGCCACCTTGATCGCGGGGCAGGCTCGCCAGGTGCTGGGCGGCGTACTTCAGGGCTCGGCGGTCCAGAAGCTGGCCAGCATCGAAATCGGGGGCGTCGCCATCGGCCCGGAGGTGCTCGATGCCGGGAATCGCATCCTGCGCTGGCTGGGTGAGAACGCACTCCAGATCATCGGGACTGCGACCCTGTTCACCCTGAACCTGTTCATCTCGCTGTTCGTCCTCTTCTACCTCCTGCAGGGATCGGGCAAGGCCTGGAGTTATCTGCGTCCGTTCATTCCGTTCTCCGAGTACAATGCGGAGGCGCTCCGGGTCCGCTTCTGGGACGTGACCGTCTCGACCATCATCGGGACCGGGCTCACCGCGCTGGTCCAGGGGCTGTTCGTGGCGCTGGGATTCCTGGTCACCGGTCTCTCCAACTCCGCGTTCTGGGGTGTGGTAACGGTGATCCTCGCGATACTACCGGTGGTCGGCAGCGGCATGGTCTGGGGACCGGGGGTGCTGAGCCTGGTACTGGATGAGCGGTATGGAGCGGCGACGCTGTTGTTCCTCCTGGGGGTGGTGGTGGTCGGCAACGTAGACCTGGTGGTGCGTCCTCTGGTGTACCGCCGGTACGCCCACATTCATCCGCTGGTGACTCTGATCGGCGCCATCGCTGGAATCCGGTACTTCGGGCTGCTCGGCCTTTTGATCGGCCCGTTATCCATCTCTTATTTCTTCGAGCTGATCCGGATGTATCGGGAAGAGTACCTGAGCGGGCCTCCGGCCTGAGTCGATGAGCGAAGCTCGACCGGGGCCGGGATTGGATGGGGTGATCGCGCTCCAAAGCTCGATCTCCGACCTCGGCGCCGAGACCGGGCGACTGGCCTACCGCGGTTACGCGGTGACCGATCTCGCGGCCGGCTCGACGTTCGAAGAGACCGCCTATCTGCTCCTCCGGGGCGATCTCCCCTCGCGCGCCGAACTGGCAGAGTTCACGAAACACCTGCGCGGCAGCCAGCGACTCTCGTCGATCGCTCTCAAGGCGCTCCGGCTGGCCCCCGCTGGCGTGGATCCGATGTTGGCGTTGCGCACCGCGCTGGCCGCCGCCGCGATGGACCAGCCGGCTTCCCTCCCACCGACTGCCGAGGCGGCGTGGGGTCAGGGGATGCGGCTGATCGGCCAGGCCCCGACCGCCGTGGCCGCGTTTCACCGGATGCGCCAGGCGCTGCGCCCCGAGTCGCCCAGAAAGGGGATGAGCTTCGCGGCCAACTGCCTTCGGATGCTGTCCGGGGCCGAGCCCGATCCGGAAGCGGCGGCTGATTTTGACGCGGCGTTGATCCTCAGGGCCGATAATGAACTGAACCCTTCGACCTTCGCCGCGCGGGTGACGGCCGCCACCGGAGCCGACGTCTTCGCGGGAGTCGCGGCCGCCACGGCCGCCCTTTCGGGGCCGCGCCACGGGTGGCACACCCGGAACGTGATCCAGATGCTGGAGGAGATCGGAAGCCCCGATCGAGTCACCGCCTGGCTTGAGCGCAGAGGCGGAGGGAAGCCAAAAATCCCCGGCTTCGGTCACCAGGTGTATCGGGGGGAGGACCCGCGGACCGCGCTCTTGCGCCCGCTGGTCGAGCGGCAATGCCGCCGCGCCGGCCTCGAGTCGCTGCACCGGACCGCGCGGGCGCTGGAGGAGGCGGTCGTGGCGCGGCTGGACCAGCATGCCATCGTGGATTTCTACCTGGCACCGCTCTATCGTGCCCTGGGCATCCCGGCCGACCTGTTCCCGGCCATCTTTGCGGTGAGCCGGATGCCGGGGTGGGTTGCCCACATTCTCGAGCAGTATCAGGACGAACGGCTGATCCGTCCTCGCGCGGAATACGTCGGCCCAGCCCCCCGCTCCTACATTGCGATGCGCCGGCGCCGCTGATTCGCGGCGGCGGCCTTCCACACACTACCTTTCGGCACCGTTCACACCAAACCAGTCGGCCTATGACTCTGACCACCGTCGTCGTTCCTGCCGCGCCAGCGGCTCATGCCACGCCGCTCCTTGCGATCGCAGTGCCGGCCGGAGGGGAAGTGCCGTCTTCGCTGCAGGCGCTGGATGGCGCCTCGGGCGGAGCCTTGACCAGGCTCTACAAGTCGGGGGACTTCGCCGGCAAGAAGGACGAGTCCGCCCTGGTCTACGGCACCGGTGCCGCTGCGCGCCTCCTGCTGTTGGGGTTGGGGAAGCGGGAGGAGCTGGGGCGTGGGCCGATCCGCCGCGCGGCGGCCGCCGCGGCCAAGAAGGCCCGCACCCTGGGGGTGCCTTCGGCCGCCTTTCATTTATCTGCGGAAGGGCGGGGCAGCCTGGGCCCCGAGGAAGTCGGGCAGGTGGTCGGCGAAGGACTCGCGTTTGGGGCTTGGCAGTACGCCGAGATGAAGCAGCCGCCGGAGGAGAAGAAGCCCCTGCTCGAGCGGATCGAGGTTCTGGCCCCAGATCAGACGGCGGCCGTCGAGGCCGGCCACCGGATCGGGGTCGCCATCGCGGCCGGACAGACGCTGACCCGCGGGCTCCAGGTCCTGCCCGGCAACGTGTGCACCCCGGCCTACCTCGCCACGGCTGCACAGGAGCTGGGTCGCCGGTACGGATTCGCGGTCACAGTGCTGGATCGCGGCGCCATTCTCAAGGAGGGGATGGGAGCGCTGATCGCGGTGGCGCAGGGCAGCCTCGAGGAGCCGCGGTTCATCGCGCTCGAGTATAAGGGCGGTAGCGGTGCGCCGGTCGTGCTGATCGGGAAGGGCGTCACCTTCGACACCGGAGGGATCTCGATCAAGCCGGCCCAGAGCATGGAGGAGATGAAATACGACATGTCGGGGGCCGCCGCGGTACTGGGCACCTTCGAGGCGCTGGGACAGCTGAAGCCGAAACTCAACGTGGTGGGCCTGGTTCCGGCCACCGAAAACATGCCCTCGGGCAACGCGATCAAGCCCGGCGATGTGGTCAAGAGTCACTTCGGCAAGACCATCGAGATCATCAATACCGACGCGGAGGGCCGGCTGATCCTGGCCGACGCGCTCTCCTGGGCACGGCGGTACGAGCCGGCCTGCGTGCTGGACGCCGCGACGCTCACCGGTGCCATGGTGGTGGCCCTGGGCCATGTAGTGACCGGAGTCATGGGGACCGATGACGCGCTGGTCGAGGAGGTCCGCCGCGCCGGCGAGCGGTCGGGAGAGCGGGTGTGGCCGCTGCCGCTCTGGGACGAATTTCGCGACCTCATGAAGTCGGACATCGCCGACGTGAAGAACTCGGGTGGCCGGCCGGCGGGGAGCATCACCGCCGGATGGTTCCTGCGCGAGTTCGTCAAAGGCTTCCCCTGGGCCCATCTCGACATCGCGGGTACCGCCTACACCGAGCGAGAGGACGCGACCATGGTCAAGGGACCGACCGGCGTCATGGTCCGCCTGTTCTGCGAGTTCGTGCTCGGTCGGGCGGGTAAGTGACCCTGACCTCTGGCCCACGGTGAACGGCACGCGGTGATCCCAATCGCGGTCCCGTACTCGAAGCACGGCGGATTCCGCTGCCGTTGGCTGGTCCTGTTGGCTCTCTTCAGTGCCTGGCCTTCGCGGCCGCTTCCCGCTCAGCAGACCCTTCGCGACACGCTGCCCAGTGACTCCGTCCACGCCGACACCGTGGATTTGACCAAGCGCTACCTGGAGGCCCAGGCCAAGGGCAGCGTCATCACTCCCGTGTTTCCATTGATCGGCGTCGAAGGCCCCCAACCCGCGATGAGCCGGATCGTCCTGGAACGGGACTCGGTGGACTGGACCAACGCCGAGACGGTGGGCGATCTGCTGATGCGGGTACCGGGCGTTTACCTCTGGCGCGGCGGATTCGTAGGTCGTCCCGAGAACGCCAATTACCAGGGCCGAGGGGCCACCGCGGTGGAGTACTACGTCGATGGGTTCCCCTATATCCCGATCGGCCCCGATAGCGTGGGGGTGGATCCCGGACTCTTCGCGCTGAGCCTGCTGGGTCGGGTGGAGATCGATCGGTGGCCGGGGTTGCTCCGTGTGTACCTCTATACTCGACGGCATGACCGGCTGGCTCCCGACTCACGGATCGAGATCGCCACCGGATACCAGCGGTTTGCCCGGTATATCGGCGCTCTCGAGCACCGGTACCGCGTCGGGTTCGGCTTCGCGATCGCGGCCGACTTCAACGACTCTCCCACGATCACCGGCCAGAGCAGCAAGTACAGCAACGGGAACTTCTGGGTCCAGTTCGGCTTCATCAAACCGAAGTACGGGATCCAGGCCCAGTACCTCTCCAGCAATCCCAAGCGCGATCCGTTCATCGCAGACGGGGACACCGCGGCGAGCGGGGCGGGGTTGGACGGCCAGCGGGCCGACCTGCAGTTCCGCGCCTTCTACGGCCGGCCCGAAGGAGCTTCCGGTGGCCGGATCGATCTGCTCTATGGGAGAACCCACTGGGATGGGAGCGGGGTCAATAACACCGTGAGCCAGGGCGGCGCGATCGCGTCCTACCGGAGCGCGCGCTTCAGCGCCACCGGCTCGATCTTCAATCGCTCCCAGTGGACGTCCATCGACGCTCGAGGCAGCGTGGCTTGGTCGCCGGTGTCGGTCATTAGCCTGAGCGCGGACGTGGGGCACCAGATCCACGAGCAGAACCGGACCAGCGATTGGGTCGGACTCCGCGCTGGGCTCCGGCTGCCGGGCTCTATCGAAGTGAGCGGCTCCGCCCGATACGGGTCGGTGGTCGCCGCCCCGGCGATCCTGACTTCACAAGCACAGGACATTCGCGACCTCGAGGGGACCGTCGGGTGGCACAGTCGGCCGGCCGGGGTCGAGGTGACGTATTCGCATACGTCGGCCTTTCAGCCGTTCGGCTATCAGCCCTATCCGACATTCCCGACCATCGGCTCTCAGTCCCAAACCGACTGGGTCACGGCCTACGCCAGGATCTCACCGCTCAGCTGGATAACGCTCGAGAGCTGGTACAGCGATCCGGTGGGGAGCGCGGCTCCGGAGGGATTGCCGCCGACCCACTCCTTCAGCTCGGCCACCATCCGCTCCAAGTTCTGGCGGACCTTTCCCAGCGGCGCCTTCGACTTCAAGGCCCAGATCGGGATGGAAGCCTGGAGCAGCGGCGTGATCGGCCGCGATTTGAACGGCGCACCCGTGACGCTCCGGGGGAATACCATCTTCCGCAGCCTGGTGCAGTTCAAGATCCTGAGCTTCCTGGTCTTCTGGGATCGCTGGAACCTGGCTGCGCGGCACAACGTCGAGTACGTGCCCGGGTTCCCGATGCCGACCTTCGCGTACACGTTTGGGGTGAAGTGGGAGTTTGCGAACTGATCAAGGTCGCAAGACACAAGTCGCAGGTCCCAAGGGGTCACAAGACCCCAGTCACGGGTGAGGTCACAAGACGCGAGTCGCACGCCTCAGAGCAGGGAGCTCATGACCTGCGACTCGCGACAGAGGTCCGCGCCTGGTAGCTCGCGCGCCGCATTCTGTTCCCCGCCTCCCCTAGCACCCGTCATCTCATGCCACTAGCTTTTGCCGCTTTCCCGGCTCCGGAGTAAACGCGTGCTCTACAGCATGACCGGGTTCGGCGCGGCCGAGGGATCGGCGGCCGGTGGACGCCTGCGGGTCGAGATTCGAACCGTCAATCATCGGCATTTCAATCCGTCGCTGAAGTTGCCCGGCGACCTGGCGCCGTTGGAGACCGAGCTGAGGGAGCGCCTTCGCCGGGACTTCGAACGGGGCCACATCGCGGTGAGCCTGCGCTGGACCGAGCCGCCCCGCCAGGAGCTGTCGCTGGCGGTCGACCTGGAGCGCGCTCGCCAGGTGGTGGCCAAGCTCAAAGAGCTGAAGTCGGCGCTCTCGCTGCCCGGCGAGCTGGACCTGGGCCTGGTGGTGCGCCAGCCGGACGTGGTCAAGGCCGCGGGCAGCGAGGAGACGACGGTGGCCTGGAGCGAAGTCGAGCCCATCGTCGCGCGGGCGGTGGCGGACTGCAAGCAGATGCGGGCGCGTGAGGGAGCGGCCCTGGTCGCGGAGCTGAACCGGCGCCTGGATGAGCTGGAGCAGGCCGGCAAGCGCATCGCGGCCCGGGCTCCTGAGCGATTGGTCCGGGAGCGCGACCGGCTGCGGCAGTCGGTGGCCCAGTTGATGGAAGGCAAGCCGGCGGACGAGAATCGCCTGGCCCAGGAGATCGCCTTCATCGCGGACCGGCTGGACATCACCGAGGAGCTGGTGCGGTTCTCGACCCATCTCGGCGCCTGCCGGGCCGCGCTGGTCGGCGATCAGCCGGTGGGGAAGACCCTCGGGTTCCTGGCCCAGGAACTGGGCCGCGAAGTGAACACCATGGGGTCCAAGGCCAACGACGCCGAGATCGGTCAACAGGTCATCCGGATGAAGGGGGAACTGGAGAAGCTCCGCGAACAGCTCGAGAACCTGGAGTGAAGCCTTTCCTGCTGGTCCTCTCCTCCCCATCGGGTGGAGGCAAGACGACGATCGCGAAGCGGCTGCTGGCCGCGCGGTCGAGCACGGGGTACTCCGTCTCCGCGACGACCCGGGCGAGGCGATCGGGCGAGGAGGACAAGAAGGACTACTTCTTCCTCGTTCGCGAAGACTTCGAACGGCGGGAACGGGCCGGCGAGTTCCTGGAGACGGCGACGTATAACGGCGAGCGGTACGGAACGCTGCGGAGCGAGATCGAACGCATCCTGGGCCTGGGCCGGATCCCGGTGCTGGATATCGAGCTCGAAGGCGCGCGGCAGATCCGGCGCACCTTCCCCAATGCGGTGCACGTCTTCGTCCTGCCCCCGTCGGGCCGGGTCCTGATCCAGCGGCTCAAGGAACGGCGAACCGAGGAGCCGGCGGCCCTCCGGCGCCGACTGGAGCACGCGCGGGACGAGTTGGGGGCGGCCGCGGAGTACGACTACGCCATCGTCAACGACGACCTCGACGCGGCGGTGGCCCAGGTGGCCGCCATCGTAGACGCGGAGACCCGGCGGGTGTCCCGCCAGGAAGGGTTGGGGGCGTTCGTGAACCTGTTGCGGGCGGAAGTGGGGGAAGAGCTCAAGTAGTGCTACATTTCAGGCCCGCCAAAGCGGGCCTGGTCTCAACCGAATGAGGAGTCGATGCGTATCATTACGCCTTCCGAAGTCGCCCATGAAGCCGGCAACAAGTACCTCGGGGTGCTGGTGGCCGCCAAGTTCTCCCGGCTGCTGAACGAGCTGCCCCGCGAACGCATTCAGGAGCACGGTCAGAAGCTCACCACCTTGGCGCTGGAGTCCATGGTCTCCGGTGACCTCACCTACAAGCTCGTCCGCCGGCGCCGCTCCGAAGCCTGAGGCCGCGTGGGCGGGCCGCCAGGTCGTCCTCGGCGTGTCGGGCGGCATCGCCAGCTATAAGAGCTGCATCCTTGCCCGGCGCCTGACCGAGGCGGGCGCGCGAGTGGACGTCATCCTGACCCAGGGGGCCGCGGAATTCGTGCGGCCCCTGACGTTTGAGGCCCTGACCGGACGCCCGGTCCTGACCTCGCTCTGGGAACCCGGGACCGCCCTCTCCCACATTCGCCTGGCCCAAGCGGCCGGCCTGATCGTCGTGGCGCCCGCCACTGCCAACGTGCTGGCACGCGTCGCCGCTGGTCTGGGAGACGACCTCCTGACCACCATCCTGTTGGCGCGCACGATCCCGGCGCTCCTGGCCCCGGCCATGAACGACGTGATGTATGCCAACGAGGCCACGCAGGCCAACCTCTCGACCCTCAAGGCTCGTGGGTTTGCCTTCGTGGGACCGGAGACGGGAGCCCTCGCCGAAGGGCCTTCTGATCAACCCGGCCGGATGTCGGAGCCCGAGACCATCCTGGCCCACGCCGAGCGGCTGCTGCGCCGGGGCGGCAAGCTGAGCGGGCGGCGCGTCATCGTGACCGCCGGTCCGACCCGCGAGCCGATCGATCCGGTGCGGGTGGTCACCAACCGCTCGAGCGGCAAGATGGGCTATCGATTGGCGGAGGCGGCCTGGGCCCGCGGGGCTGAGGTGGTGCTGATCTCGGGGCCTTCTGGGTTGAGTGAACCGGTCGGCGTCGACATGCGGCAGATCGAGTCCACGGCCGAGCTTGAGGCGTGCATCCGATCGGAGCTGCCGTCCGCTGATGTTCTCATCATGGCCGCGGCGCCGGCCGACTTCCGGCCCCGGGACCCCAGCGGCAACAAGCGCCCGCGGGTCGAAGGCGCCCTCGCCATCCCCATGGAACCCACTACTGATATCCTGGCCAGCACCGCCGCACTCCGTCGGCCCGGTAGCGTAACCGTGGGGTTCGCGTTGGAAACCGGAGACGCGCTGGTCAAGGGGCGGGCCAAGCTGGAGCGGAAGTCCCTCGACCTGATCGTGGTCAACGATGCGCTGGATCCCGGCGCCGGCTTCGAGACTGATACCAACCGGGTGGCGATCCTGGATCGGGAGGGCGGCTCTCGCATCCTCCCGCTCGCCTCGAAGCGGTCGGTGGCCGAGGCGATCCTGGACGAGGTGGAGGCGCGACTTGGCTGATCCACGCCGTCAGTACCTGGAGCAGCAGATGGAATTGGGCGGGGCAGAGATCGTGGCCGAGCCCGACTCGCCGCTACTGAGAAGGACTGAGGACTCAGGACCGAGGACTGAGTCGGGACGAATGGAGTCTTCGGTGCCCGACGTGAATTCGATGATTCGGCGGGCCAAGTCTGAGGGGTCTCCGTCCTCAGTCCCCAGACCTCAGTCCTCGCACGAGCCCAAGTGGAAGCGTGGTGCTCCTCCCATCCCCGGCCCCGGCTTGACCGTGACCCTGCCGACGCCATCACTGCTCGGTGATTCCATCGCGGAGCTGCCCACGCTCGAGGCCCTGGCCGCGGTGGTGAAGAAGTGCCGGAAGTGCCCGCTCTGCGAAGGCCGCACGCACGCGGTCCCCGGAGAGGGTCACCCCAAGGCTCGTCTGGTGCTGATTGGAGAGGGTCCGGGAGCGGTCGAGGACGAAACCGGCCGCCCATTCGTGGGACCGGCCGGGGAACTGCTCAACGGTATCCTGGCCGCCATTGAGATTCCGCGGGAAGCGGTATATATCGCCAATATCGTAAAGTGCCGGCCTCCACAGAACCGGAAGCCCTTGCCGGATGAAGTCGCGGCCTGCCTCCCGTACCTGCACCGCCAGCTGGCGCTGATCCAGCCCAAGGTCATCGTGGCCCTGGGGGGAACCGCCGCCGAAGGACTGCTGGGGGTGAAGAAGAGCCTGGGAGATCTGCGCGGCAAGGTGCACCGGTTGGACGGCATCCCACTGGTGGTGACGTACCATCCCGCCGCGTTACTCCGCAACCCCAACTGGAAGAAGCCTACCTGGGATGACGTCCGTATCACACGACAACTACTCGACGCTTGAAACCCAGGCGGGCCGCGGCGCCCCCTGGAGCAACGAAGCGGAACAGGCAGTCCTGGGCGCCATGATGCTGGACCAGGACGCCGCCCTGCGTGCCGCGGAGCTGCTGGATGACACCGTCTTCTATCGCGAAGCCCACCGCCGTCTGTTCCGCGCCATGCGCCGGCTGCTGGAACGCCGGGTCGTGATCGACCACGTCACCCTGCGGAACGAGCTCAGCAGCACCGGGGAGCTGGACGAAGTCGGCGGGATCGGCTACCTGGCGGAACTGGTCGACGCGGTACCGACCGCGGCCAACCTCGAGTTCCATGCCCAGATCGTTCGGGAAAAGCACATCCTCCGGCAGCTGATCGAGGCGGCCACCGCCACCATTCAGCAGGCCTATGAAGGCCATGCCACTCCCGGCGACCAGCTGGACGCCGCCGAGTCCCGTGTCTTCCAGATCTCGCAGCTGCAGGATACCGAGGGGTTCACCCGGCTCAAGGAGATGCTGTGGCCCGCCATGGAGCGCATCGAAACGCTCCAGAAGAGTGGCAAAAAGATTACCGGGGTTCCCAGCGGATTCGTAGACTTGGACGAGATCACCTCGGGCTTCCAGCGATCCGAGCTGATCATCGTCGCGGCCCGGCCGTCCATGGGCAAGACCGCCTTCTGTCTGAACGTGGCGGCGCATGCCGCGATCGAGGCCCACACCGGAATCGCGGTCTTCTCGCTGGAAATGTCGAAGGAGCAGCTGGTGCAGCGGTTACTGTGCGCCGAGGGGCCCATTGACGCCCAACGGGTTCGCCGCGGCCTCCTGAGTGACGCGGACTTCACCTTGCTGGCCCGCGCGGCCGGCGTGCTCTCCGGCTGCCCGATCTGGATCGACGACTCGCCGGGGATCACCCTGCTCGAGATGCGTTCCAAGGCGAGGCGGCTCCGGATGGAGAATGATGTCGGCCTCATCATCGTGGACTATCTCCAGCTCATGAAGAGTCCCGACTATTCCGAGAACCGGGTGCAGGAGATCTCCGACATCTCCCGCTCGCTCAAGGGCCTGGCCCGGGAGCTGGAGATCCCGGTGATTGCCCTGTCGCAGCTCTCGCGGGCATCGGAACAGCGGGGCGGGGACCGACGGCCGATTCTCTCGGACCTGCGAGACTCGGGAGCCATCGAGCAGGACGCCGACGTGGTCCTGTTCATCCACCGGGCCGAGATGTACGAAGGGCCCGTAGATAAGGAAGGGAACAGCCTGGAGGGGAAGACCGAGGTCCTGGTCGCCAAGCATCGAAACGGCCCCACCGGTCTGGTCAATCTCCATTTCCAGAAGCAGTTCACCCGCTTCTACAACCGCACCGAACGCCAGGAGCTCGAGGGGAACGGTGGCCAAGGGTAGCTCGGTCTATCGCTGCGCGGAGTGCGGCCACGGCCATCCCAAGTGGGTCGGCCGCTGTGAGGGGTGCGGGGCCTGGAACACCGTGGCGGAAGAACCGGTCGCGGTCCCCCGTCGTCCCGCGGCGCGGGGCGGACGGGGCGGCTCGGTGCTCTCCGGATCGGTACCCCCTGCGCGGCTGGGAGACATAGAGGAATCCCGGCTGGTGCGCTGGAACACCGGCCTCCCGGAGCTGGACTTCGTGCTGGGCGGCGGTGTGGTACCGGGCTCGATGATTCTGGTCGGGGGCGAGCCGGGAGTCGGGAAGTCCACCCTGCTGCTTCAGGTCGCCGCTCGGCTGGAAACGGCCGGCCGTCGCGTTCTCTACGCCAGCGGCGAAGAATCGCCCGAACAGCTTCGACTGCGCGCCTCGCGCCTCGACGAATCAACGGACGCGGTCCATGTCTTCGGAGAGACCCGGCTCGAGGCCATTCTCGAGGCGGCCACCGGAGTGGGCGCCGAGTTCGTGGTATTGGATTCGATTCAGACGGTCTATACCGAGGCGCTGGAAGGAGCCCCCGGCAACGTGGGGCAGGTCCGCGAATGTGCGGCGCGCCTGATGCGCTTCGCCAAAGAGACCGGATCGACGGTGGTCGTGGTCGGGCATGTCACCAAAGGCGGCGGCATCGCCGGCCCCAAGACGCTCGAGCACATCGTGGATACCGTGCTCTACTTCGAAGGGGAAACCACCCTCGACTACCGGCTCCTCCGCGCCACCAAGAACCGGTTCGGATCGGTGGATGAAATCGGCGTGTTCAGCATGAGCGACCGCGGACTGGTCCCGGTCCCGAATCCGTCATCGATTTTCCTGGCCGCGCGGGCCGCTGGCATCGCGGGTAGCGCGGTCACCGCATTGATGGAAGGCTCCCGGCCGGTGCTGGCCGAAGTCCAGGCGCTCGCGTCACGGTCAGGCTACGGAACCCCACAACGAGTGGCGACCGGGCTCGACCAGAAGCGGTTGGCCGTCCTGCTCGCCGTCCTCGAGCGCCGGGGCGGCGTTTCCTTCGCGGACCTCGATGTGTTCGTGCAGGTGAGCGCCGGCCTCCGGCTCACCGAACCGGCCGCCGACCTGGCTGTTGCGGCGGCGCTCCTCTCCAGCATCAACGACCGGCCCGTTCCACCCGACGCCCTGTACCTCGGCGAGATCGGGCTGGGCGGCGAGGTCCGACCGATCGGAGGCGTGGAGCGCCGACTCACCGAGGCCCTGCGGCTCGGTTTCCATCGCGTCGTGGTCAGCGAGCGGAACAGCGTCCAGCTGGCCGGCCTCAAGGTGGTCGGCGTCCGGCATATCGACCAACTGGTGCAGGCACTTGCCGCGTGACGTCGGCGTCGTGGTCGTCGCGGCGGGCCAGGGCAGCCGCCTGGGTGGGTCGGTCCCCAAACAGTTCCGGGAGATCGCCGGGATCCCGCTGGTAGTCCGGGCGCTTCGACCCTTCCTCGATCACCCCGACGTGACCCAGGTCGTCCTTACCCTGCCATCCGAGCACGTGAACTCCCCGCCCGGCTGGCTGGTTTCCATGCTGAGCGATCGGCTGACCGTGGTCGCCGGTGGCGCCGAGCGGCGAGACTCGGTGGCGGCCGGGCTTCGTGCGCTGCGGCCCGAGTGCCGAACCGTCCTGGTCCACGATGGCGCTCGCCCGTTCGTCGAACGGGCCACGGTAGACGCGGTGCTGGCCCGGGCGCGCGAGGGCTGGGGCGCGGTGGCCGCCGTCCCCCTGAGCGATACGCTGAAGGAGGCCGGCCCCGGCACCGATCCGGTGCAGGTGAATCGGACCCTGCCTCGGGAACGACTTTGGCGGGCCCAGACGCCGCAGGGCTTCCCCCGCGCGATGCTGGAACGTGCATACGCGGCCTCCGATGGCCTTCAGGCCACCGACGACGCGATGTTGGTGGAGCGCCTCGGGGAGCGGGTCTGCGTGGTGCCCGATTCCCCCCGGAATTTCAAGGTGACCACTCCGGAGGATCTGGCCTTCGCGGAGGTGATGGCCACCCAGCCGGCATGATGGTGCCCTTCCGGGGGCTGGCAGACGTGCCGGCAGCGATTCCCCTGGCGCGGCAGCATCTCGCGCAGAACGGGGTGCTGGGCCATCCGACCGAAACGGTGTACGGACTGGGGTCGCTTCCCACGGCGGACGCGGTTGCCGCGGTGGCGAACCTCAAGGGAAGAAGCGAGGGGCAACCCTTCCTCTTACTGGTCGCCAGTCGGGCGATGGCGGAATCGTGGGGGCTCGAGTTCGGGCCGGCCGCCTCGGTGCTGGCCGGAACCTTCTGGCCTGGGCCGCTGACCCTGGTTATTTCCGGGGCCGGAGACCGCCTGGCGCCCGCATTGCGCGGGCCGAGCGGCGGGTACGCGGTGCGGCACACTGCCCATACCGCGATGGCGGCGCTGATTGGGGCGCTGGATACCCCACTGACCTCGACCTCCGCCAACCGACCCGGCACTCCGCCGGTCGAGTCAGCGGAGGCGATGGCGGAATTGTTCGGCGTGGACGTGCGTGCTGGGCGCCTGATGATTCTCGATGGCGGCACGCTCCCGGCCCGACCCGCATCGACGGTGGTGGATTGCGTGGGAGATCGCCCGAAGTTGATTCGGGAAGGGGCGGTACCCTGGGCCAGGATTCAACGGACGCTCGTGTAAACAGGTCGGCGATGCACATTCTGCTGGTCTGCACCGGAAATACCTGTCGGAGCCCCATGGCGGAGGAGATCCTTCGCCAGGCGCTCGTGGCCCGCCTTGCCGAGGGCTTCACCATCAGCTCGGCGGGGACCGGCGCCTGGGACGGCGCGCCGGTGTCCGAGGGAGCCTACCTGGTGGCCCTCGAACATGGTCTCGACCTGTCGGCTCATCGGGCCCGCCTGCTGACCCGGGAGCTGGTCGAGCCCGCCGATCTGATCCTGACCATGGCCCGTCATCACCGCGCCCGGGTCGATGAGCTGGGCGGAGCGGGGAAGACCTTTCTCCTCAGCGAATACGCGGGGCACGGCAGGACCGGCGGGACGCCGGCCGCCGAAGTCAGTGATCCGTTCGGCGGCCAGCTCGAGGGCTACCGTGAGACCTACGACGAGCTGGTCGCGCTGATCGACCAGGTGGTGACCCGCTTGCAGGCCAGGTCCGGGTGATCGACGGTCGCACGCGGGTCTTCGCCATCCTGGGTTCCCCGGTCGAGCATTCGCTTTCCCCTGTGATGCACAATGCCGCCATTCGGGTCCTGGGACTCGAAGCGGTCTATGTCCCGCTGCGCTGCGATTCTGCCGAAGTCGGTGCGGCGATGCGCTTGCTGGCTCATGCTGGAGGTGGTGGCAACCTCACGGTCCCCCACAAGGAAGTGGGAGCCAGCTGTCTGGATGAGCCTTCCGAGCGGGTTCGGCGACTCGGCGCCTGCAACACCTTCTGGTATTCAGGCAGTCGCCTGGCGGGAGACAACACCGACGTGGATGGAGTGCTCGCCGCACTCGACCTGCTGGAGGCCCCGGCCAGCACCTGGCTGGTGGCCGGGACCGGCGGCGGCGCCCGCGCGGCGGTGGCGGCGGCCCGCGAACGCTCGGCTCGGGTAGCGGTGCGCTCGCGGGACATGAGCCGCAAGCGCGCCTTCGAAGAGTGGGTCCGCCAGCAGGGAGTCGCCGTCGCCAGCCTCAAGGAGTGCGAGGTCCTGATCAACGCGACCCCGCTGGGTCTCCACGCCTCCGATCATCTGCCCATCGCGCTGGACGACGCCCCCGACGCCGCCGTCGCTTTCGATATGGTCTATGCCCGACAGGAAACCGTCTGGGTTCGCAACATGCGCCAGTCGGGCCTTCGCGCTTCCGATGGCCGGGAGATGCTGGTGGCGCAGGGCGCGGCTGCCTTTCGCCATTGGTTCCCCGATGAAGATCCTCCCGTCGAGGTGATGCGGGCCGCGGTCAGCGATGCGCTCCGCTGAATTCTCTCAGGCGCTTCAGGCCCTGGAGCGGTGGCTCCTGCCCGCCGAATGCCTGCTGTGCCGAGAGCCGATCGGCGCCGCGGAGGGAGATCCGCTGGTTTGTTCGCTATGCCGTTCCCGGTGGCGTCCGATCTCCGATCCGCTCTGTGCCCGATGCGGCCAGCCGGTCCTGACCGGGGTCGAGTGTCGGGTTTGTCGCGATTGGCCCGACGCGTTGGTCGAGGTCAGGAGCGCGGTTTGGCTCGACCCGTCGGCCCGGCAGGCGGTCCACCGGCTCAAGTACGATGGCTGGTGGCGGGTGACCGAGGCCATGGCGCTGGCCATGCGATATCTCTCGCCGCTCCGACCCCCGGTTTGCCTGGTGCCCATCCCGCTCAGCGCGAAGCGCCTTCGGTCGCGGGGCTACAATCAAAGCGCCCGTCTCGCCACGGCCCTGGGGCGGCTGACCGGTCTGCCGGTATCTGAGGTACTGCACCGGGTCCGGGACACCCGAACCCAGACCGCCTTGACCCCGGAGGAGCGACACGCCAACGTGGCCGGCGCCTTCGGCGCGGACCGGGTGACGGGCACCGTGGTCCTGATTGATGATGTCTTCACGACCGGCTCCACCCTGGCGGCTGCGGCCTCGGCCCTCGCCGCCGCTGGAGCCGGACCGGTGAAGGCGGTTACCTTTGCGCGAGCGATGGAGCCCCTTGCCCTTCAATCCCTTCACACGGTAAGCCTGCCATGACGCTGCGGGTCGGGATCAACGGTTTCGGTCGGATCGGTCGCAACGTCGTGCGGGCCACGGCAATGAGCGGCGCCAAGGACCTCGAGTTCGTGGCAGTCAACGACATCACCGACGCGGCGACACTGGCCCACCTGCTCAAGTATGACTCCGTCCACGGTGCCTTCCGTGGCAAGGTCCGCGCGGTCGAAGGCGGGATCGAGGTCGACGGCAAGGTGATCAAGGTGCTGTCGCAGAAGGATCCAGCCCAGCTTCCCTGGAAGGATCTGGGCGTCAGCGTGGTCCTCGAGTCCACCGGCATTTTTACCGACCGGGAAAAGGCGGCGAAGCATCTCGATGCGGGGGCCCGGAAGGTCGTGATTTCCGCGCCAGGCAAGAAGGAGGACATCACGATCGTGGTTGGGGTCAACCACGACAAGTATGACCCGGCCAAGCACCACGTGATCTCCAACGCCAGCTGTACCACCAACTGCCTGGTCCCGGTCGTCAAGGTGATCCTGGACTCGTTCGGCTTCGTGAACGGGTTCATGACCACCGTCCACTCCTACACCAACGACCAGCAGATCCTCGATCTTCCCCACAAGGATCTGCGGCGCGCCCGGGCCGCCGCGATGTCCATCATCCCCACCACGACTGGCGCGGCCAAGGCCACCGGCGTCGTCCTGCCCGAGCTCAAGGGAAAGATCGACGGCGTCTCGTTGCGGGTTCCGACGCCGGACGTCTCGATCGTGGACCTGACCTGCACCGTGAAGCGCGCGACTTCCATCCAGGAAGTCAACGACGCCTTTCGCGCCGCGGTGGCAGGAAGCCTCAAGGGGATCTTGGCCGTCAGCGACGAGCCGCTGGTGTCGGTCGACTACATCGGGAACCTGTACTCGAGCACGGTGGACGTCGCACTCACCAACGTTATCGACGGCACCCTGGTGCACGTCTCCTCCTGGTACGACAACGAGATGGGCTACTCGGCCCGCTGCATCGACCTGCTTCGTTATATCGGGGCCCGACTATAGGCGCCGGCCGGGGCCAACCCGATGAAACGCTCGCTTCAGTCCCTCAATGCGTCCGCCCTCGACGGCCGCCGCGCCCTGGTCCGGGTCGATTTCAATTGTCCGGTCCAGAACGGGGTGGTGACCGACGACACGCGGATCCGCGCCTCGGTCCCGACCATCAACTACCTGCGGCAGCACGGGGCGCGGGTGATCCTCCTCTCCCACTTCGGACGCCCCAAGAAGGGCCCTGAGCCCGAGTTCTCGCTGCAACCCTGCCGCCGCGCGCTGGAACAAGTATTAGGGATCCCGGTCCAGTTCATTGCCGACCCTACTTCGGCCCAGGCGGTCGCGGCCACCAAGCAGCTGCGTCGGGGAGAAGTGGCCCTGGCCGAGAACACCCGGTTCTATCCGGGAGAAGAGAAGAACGATCCCGCCCTGGCCGAGGTCTTCGCGCGACTCGGGGACCTGTACATCAACGACGCGTTTGGCAGTGCGCATCGGGCCCACGCCAGCACCGAGGCCGTGGCCAAGCTGCTCAAGCCCGCGGTCTCGGGGTTCCTGATGGAGCAGGAGCTGCGCTACCTGGGCGAGGCTCTGGAGAAGCCCAAACGACCCTTCGTCGCCGTGCTGGGTGGGGCCAAGGTTTCGGGGAAGATCGATCTGATCGAATCGTTGTTGCCGCGGGTGGATCAGGTGCTGGTTGGTGGAGCCATGGCGGGCACCTTCTTCCGGGCCATGGGACTGGAGACTGGAACTTCCCTGGTGGAGACGGACAAGGTCGACCTGGCCAAGGGCGTGATGACCGCGGCGGGAGCCAAACTGGTCCTGCCCCTCGGTGCCACCATTGCCCAGAAGCTGGACCCGAAGGCCGAGCGGCGTACCGTTCCGCGGGACGAGATCCCGCCCGGTTGGGCGATGTTCGATATCGACCCCGCCACCGAGAAAGACTTCGCGACAAGGATTGCGGGGGCGGGCACGGTGTTCTGGAATGGACCCATGGGAGTCTTCGAGACTCCACCCTTCGACCACGGAACCCTGGCTGTGGCCAGGGCCCTGGCCGAGGCCACTTCGCGTGGAGCCATCACCGTGGTCGGCGGTGGAGACTCTGCGGCCGCCATCGCGGGGGCCGGACTCGAGAAGCAGGTGACCCACGTGTCCACCGGGGGCGGTGCGTCCCTGGAGTTTCTCGAGGGCCGCGTGCTGCCGGGCGTGGCCGCGCTCGACGACGCCTGATGCCCCGGTCCAGCCGACCTCCCGTTCGATCGCTGCTCTTCGCCGCCAACTGGAAGATGCACGTCGCGCCGGCGGAGGCCCGGGACTTCGCCGCCCGCTTCAGTGCGCTCACCATGCCCGATCCCGAGCGCGCCCTCTGGTTCTTCCCTCCATCGGTCTCGATCGAGGCCACGGCCGCCGCGTTTCGCGCCCGGTCGGACATCCGCGTGGGGGCCCAGGATGTTCACTGGGAGCCCAAGGGTGCCTTTACCGGAGCAGTGTCCGTTCCTTTGGTCCGTGCGGTAGGCGCCACGGGAGCCTTGGTCGGGCACTCCGAGCGCCGGCATCTCTTTGGGGAGACCGATCAGGAGACCGGTCGCAAGGTTCGAAGCCTGCTCGCCGCCGGGATGCAGCCTTTTCTCTGCGTCGGAGAGAAGCTCGCCGAACGTGAGGCCGGGCAGACCCTGGCGGTGGTAGCTCGACAGCTGGAGGCCGGCTTGGGTGGGCTTCCCGCGACCGAGCTGGAACGGGTGATCATCGCCTACGAGCCGGTCTGGGCCATCGGCACCGGGCGCAATGCGACGCCGGAAGACGCCGCTCAGGTCCATCGCTCGATTCGGCGGGAACTGGCCCGGCTCGGCTCCGGCAGTCGTGCCCGGGTGCTCTACGGTGGCAGTGTCAATCAGCAGAACGTGTTGAGCCTGATTGCGCAGGAGGACATCGACGGCGTTCTGGTGGGTGGCGCCAGCCTGGATCCCGAAGGATGGGCCGAAATCGTCGGGGTCGGAGGGTAACGAGAAGAAGGAAACAGTCACCGAAGATCATCAATCGGCCAGGGCGCCGCCGCCCTACCATCCCGCCGTTCTTCCGATTAGTCTTTCCCCCGGCCATGTACTACTTCCTCATCGTGCTTCTGCTCCTCGATGCCGTGATTCTGGCAGCGGTCGTGCTGCTCCAGGCAGGGCAGGGGGGCGGTTTGGCGTCGCTGGGCGGCGGCACCACCGATCTTGTGGTCGGGGGGCGACAGGCCGCCAATCTCCTGACCCGTGCCAGCTGGTGGTGTGGCGGGATCTTTCTCGCCCTCTCGCTACTGCTTGCGGTGGTCTCTGGAACCAGGCAGGAGGGACTGACCGAAGTGCAGGAGCGGTTGCGTCAGCAGCCGGTTCCCACCACTACCGAACCGGTGCTCCCCGGCCCGACCACACCGTCCACCGAGACTCCCGCGCCGCCTGCGGGCACGACCGGGGCTCCGGCTCCCGGGGCTACTTCGGCTCCGGCGCCTTCCACCACGCCGGCTCCGGCTCAGCCGGCGACGCCGAAGCCCAAGCAGCAATGACTCACCTGGAGGCCCGGGCGAGCGGGGTGACCGGATGAGCGATCGCCCCGCTTTTGTGTTGCTGGAGGATGGGACCTGGTATCCAGGGACCAATCCTCGCTCCACGCCGCCCGCTTTCGGCGAGGTGGTCTTCACTACCAACCTGAGCGGGTACCAGGAGACCTTCACCGACCCCAGTTACCTGGGCCAGATCGTGGTCATGACTGCGCCGATGATCGGGAACTACGGGGTCAACCCGGAGGACCAGGAGTCGGACGCTCCCAAGGTGACCGGGGTAGTGGTGCGAGAGCTGTCCAAGCGGGCCTCCAGTTGGCGTGCCACCCGGAGCCTCAACGACTGGTTGGGCGAGCACCGGGTTCCGGTGATCGAGGGCGTGGACACCCGCCGGCTGACCCGGCACATCCGGGAGCGCGGCGCCATGCGGGGAGTGATCGCGGAAGGGCGGGAACCGTCGCCTGCGATCACGCTTCAGCTCATGTCCTCGCCCTCGATGGTGGGACTCGACCTCGCCACCAAGGCCACTTCTCCCAAGGTCTGGTCCGAGGGGAAGGAAGGGCCACACGTAGTGGCGTATGACTACGGCCTCAAACGGAACATCGTGAGGATGCTGGTGGCCTCGGGCTGCCGGGTCACCGTGGTTCCAGCCAAGACGTCGGCTGGTGAAGTCAGAGAGCTCAAGCCCGACGGTCTCTTTCTCTCCAACGGCCCCGGAGATCCGGCGGCGGTGAAGTACGCCATCACCAACATCAAGGAACTGCTGGCCACCGGGATCCCGACCTTCGGAATCTGCCTCGGCCATCAGCTGCTCGGACTCGCCTTCGGGGGTTCGACGGTCAAACTGCCCTATGGCCATCGCGGCGGGAATCATCCGGTGAAGGAACTGTCCACCGGGCGGGTGCTCATTACCTCCCAAAACCACGGTTTCGCCGTGAAGGGAGACACTTCCGGCGTGCCTGGAGCCTCGGGAGTGGAGGTCACCCACATCAATCTCAATGATGGTACGGTGGAAGGCATTCGCCACAAAGAACTTCCGGTGTTCGCAGTGCAGTATCACCCTGAAGCCTCCCCGGGACCGCACGATGCCTACCCCCATTTTGGCGAATTCTTGCGCCTCATGGGGTCCCCGGCGGCCTCCGGTGGCCCAACCCCTTGACAGTCAACAGGTAAGCCCGTACTGTCTCAGCGTGGGCCGGCCCTTGGCCGGGGCGTCCCGCTGACCCTCGAGGGGGATCCATGACCAAAGCCGATCTGGTCGAACAGGTAACCGCTTCCATTGCGCGAACCGCCGGTCCCATGATCTCCAAAAAGGACTGCGCTCGCGTCGTGGACGCCTTTCTGGACGCGGTAAAGGACGCCCTTAAGAATCAGCACAACATAGAGGTGCGTGGATTCGGCACCTTCAAGATCCGGCGTCGCAAGACCCGCATGGCGCGCAACCCGCGCACTGGCGATCCGGTGGAAGTGGCCGCTCGGCCGGTGCCGGTCTTCAAGCCCAGCAAGGAGTTGCGGGCGCTGGTCGCGGCGGAGGAAGAGGGCTCCCCGACCGAAGCGGCTTAAGCCCCGACCCAGAGAAACGTCGCAGAGAGCCGGGAGACTACCGGCTCTCTTTTTCTTTGGCAGGATGATGGGGCCGTTATACTTACACAGACCAGTCCAACCGACCGGGAGCTACACCGCATGCCCGAGAGAATCCGGGTGAACGTCCTGTTCTTCGCCAGCTATTCCGACCTGGCCGGGCGCGAAAGCGCCGAAGTCATCGTAGGTTCTCCTGCCACCGCGGGAGACGTGGTTCGGCAGGCGCGGGCCATGTTTCCCGGTGCGGAGCGAATCCCCGAGCGTCCCCTGGTGGCCTTGAACCAGACCCACAGCAAGCTGGCCGCGCCGGTGGCGGATGGCGACGAGCTGGCGCTGTTGCCCCCGATGGCGGGAGGCTGAGTGGCTTTCCTCGTACGCCGGCCGATTGACGAACGGGCCCTGGTCCAGCGGGTTGCGGCTCCCGACCGGGGAGGCATCGCCTGCTTCCTCGGCACGGTGCGGAATCATCACGCCAATCGGGAAGTGCGGCGGCTGAGCTATTCGGCCTACGAGCCGATGGCGGAGGCCGAGTGCCGGCGGCTGCTCGACGAGGCGGCCTCGCGCTGGCCGGCAGCGATCGCTCTGGAGCATCGCCTGGGCGACCTGGCCATTGGAGATGTGGCAGTGGCGGTGGTCGCGGCCGCCGCTCATCGTGAGGCTGCCTTCGAGGCCTGCCGCTACGTCATGGATCAGCTGAAGCATCGGGTGCCGATCTGGAAGCGGGAACACTACGCCGATGGTACCGTGGCCTGGGTCGACCCGACGGGCGCTCAGGCGCTCAACGCGCCGGCAGAGGTAAGCCATGGCTGAGCACCCGCTGGACCAGTTGGGCCGGCCTCTTGGTAGCCTGCGCATCTCGGTCACCGACCGGTGCAACCTGCGCTGCCGGTACTGCATGCCCGAGGAGCATTACGTCTGGTTGCCGCGTGCCTCGATCCTGAGTTTCGAGGAAATCACCCGGCTGGCGAGGATCTTCGCGGCAGTGGGAGTCGAAAAGCTTCGGCTGACGGGTGGTGAGCCCCTGTTGCGGCACCAGCTTCCGCGACTGGTCGAGCGACTGGCTTCGCTGGAAGGGATTCGGGACCTCGCCCTCACCACCAACGGACTCCAGCTCGGGCGCTTCGCCGGTGAGCTCAAGGCAGCGGGACTGGGGCGGTTGACCGTGAGTCTCGATACGCTGCGGCCGGAGCGGATGCAATCCTTTGCGCGGAGCGATCGGCATGCCGCCGTCCTCGACGGCCTCGAGGAGGCTCGGCAGGTCGGGTTCCGCGGCACCAAGGTCAATTCGGTGATCGTCCGCGGATTCAACGACGATGAACTGGTGGACTTGCTCGAGTTCGGGCGCGAGCAGGAGCACGAAACGCGCTTCATCGAGTACATGGACGTGGGCGGCGCCACCGGGTGGTCGTGGGACCAGGTGGTCTCGCGCACCGAGATGCTGGATCGGCTGGAGCAGCGCTACGGCACGGTGGAGCCGATTCCCCAGCCGGGTTCACGGGCCCCGGCCGACCGGTTCCGGTTGCCCGACGGCCTGGTCTTCGGGATCGTGGCCTCGACCACGGCCCCTTTCTGTCGCTCCTGCGACCGGGCGCGGTTGACCGCCGACGGATCCCTGTTGCTCTGTCTCTACGCCGAGCAGGGGCTCGACCTGCGTGACCCGCTCCGCCAGGGCGCCAGCGACGTGGAGATCGCCGCGATGATTGCCGAGACCTGGCGGGCGAGGACCGACCGCGGTGCCGAGGAACGGCGGCGGGACCCGGATCGCGGGGTGCTCTACCAGGTCGAGAGTCTCCGGGCCGATCCCCACCGGGAGATGCACACTCGTGGCGGCTGATCCGGTTCGTCCGGTCTCATGACCCTGCAGATCGCGCTCATCGAGCCGAAAATCCCTCCCAACACGGGCAACATCGCCCGGCTCTGCGCAGCAACGGATACCTCTCTACACCTGATCGAGCCATTGGGCTTCTCGATCAACGATGGCGACCTCAAGCGGGCCGGGTTGGACTACTGGGACGCGGTGGACCTCTGGATCCATCCCAGCTGGCGTGCCTTCCGGGAGGCGATGGATCGGGAGCGCTGCCTCTATTTCTCCTCGCACGCGGAGCGAGAATACTTCGAGGCCCCCTACCGGCCCAACAGCTGCCTGGTCTTCGGCAGTGAGACGGTGGGCCTGCCGGAACGGATTCGGGAAAAGCATCCTGAGCAGTGCTTCAGAATTCCGATGACCGGGCCGGTGCGGAGCCTCAATCTGGCCACGGCCGCGGGGATCGTCCTCTACGAGGCGATTCGGCAGACCAGGGGTCTGGAGGCGCGCGAGGCCACCCGGCCAGTGGCCTCCGGGCCTGGGCGCCGGCAGCGCGGCCGCTCCGGTCGCTCGCGCCCCTGACCGGCGCGATTGCCCGTCCCCTCGTCAAACTTTAGTATTGTCTCCCGGGAACCCGCCGGGTTCCACGCACTTACATCCGCCGTACCAGCCACGGATTTCGCCCCATGTTGAACAAGATCACCGTTGTGGGCGCCGGAAACGTCGGCGCCACCGCCGCCCAGCGGCTCGCGGAAAAGGCGCTGGCGCGAACCGTCGTGATGGTCGACGTCATCGAAGGGGTCCCCCAGGGCAAGGGGCTCGATCAGTGGCAATCGGCCCCGATCGAGGGGTTCGACAGCCGCGTGATCGGCACCAACGGCTACGATGAGGCCGCCGGGTCGGAGCTGTTCGTGGTCACTGCGGGGATCGCCCGGAAGCCGGGAATGAGCCGTGACGACCTGGTCAAGACCAACGCCGGCATCGTGAGCTCGGTGGCGGGAGAGATCAAGCGGGTGGCCCCGGGCGCCATCGTCATCGTGGTGTCCAATCCGCTGGACGTGATGTGTTACGTGATGCTCAAAGGCACCGGGTTCCCCCGGGAGCGGGTCCTCGGAATGGCGGGCGTGCTGGACACGGCGCGGTATCGCGCCTTTCTGGCCGAAGCGCTCGACGTGTCGGTAGAGGACATCCAGGCGATGGTGCTGGGCGGGCATGGGGACACCATGGTCCCGCTCATCTCCTACACTACGGTCGCCGGGATCCCGGTGAGCCAGCTGCTGGATCGTGCCAAGCTCGAGGCGATCGTGACCCGGACCCGGAACGGCGGGGCCGAAATCGTCGGCTTTCTCAAGACCGGGTCGGCCTACTACGCGCCCAGCTCGGCCGCGGTGCAGATGGTAGAAGCGGTGGCACTCGACAAGAAGCGGATCCTCCCCTGCTCGGCCTGGCTGCAAGGGGAATACGGTCTGCGGGATGTCTATTGCGGCGTCCCCTGCAAGCTGGGCCGCAAGGGGCTGGAGGGAATTGTCAATGTCACGCTGACCGACCAGGAGCGGGCCGACCTGGAAAAATCCGCTGCGGCGGTCAAGGAAACGATGGAGGCGTTGCGTTGACGGGAGCAGGGCGACTGGCACGGTTCTGGGGCTCCACCGTCGGCCGGAAGATCGTGATGGGCGCGACCGGTGTCCTGCTGGTCGTGTTCATCCTCGGCCACCTGGCGGGCAATCTCCTGATCTACAGCGGGGCCGAGGCGGAGAACCGCTACGCCGCGCTGCTCAAGTCGAATCCCGAGCTGCTCTGGGTCATCAGGGTGGTACTCCTGGGGGCGTTGGTGTTGCATGTCTGGGCCGGGTTGGGTCTGGCCCGCACGGCGGCCATGGCGCGGCCGGTCGGCTACCAGCAATCGGCCCCCCAGTCCGCCACGGTGGCTTCGCGGACCATGCGCTGGGGCGGCCTCTTTCTTATCGTCTTTCTGGTGATCCACCTGCTTCACTTCACCACCGGGACCATCCACCCGAGCTTCCACGGCACCGATGTCTACGCCAACCTGATCGATGGCTTTCGGGTCTGGTACGCGGCTCTCTTCTACCTGCTCGCGATGGTGGTCCTGGGACTCCATCTCTTTCACGGTACCTCGAGCATGTTCCAGTCGCTCGGCCTGAGCCATCCCGGCTATGACGAGGGCCGGCGCCGGACCATGCGGATCGTGAGCGTGCTGGTCTTCGGCGGCTTCGCCTCGATTCCACTGGCCGTCTGGCTGGGGTGGGTACGATGAAGCGGGACACGGCTGCTCCGACCGGCGCGCTCAACGCCCGGATCCCCCCTGGCCCGCTGGACCGGAAGTGGGATCGACACCGCTTCGACCTGAAGCTGGTGAACCCGGCCAACAAGCGGAAATACTCGATCATCGTCGTCGGCAGCGGGCTGGCCGGCGGGTCGGCCGCCGCGACGCTCGGCGAGCTCGGCTACCAAGTCAAGTGCTTCTGCTTCCAGGACAGCCCGCGCCGTGCGCATAGCATCGCGGCACAGGGGGGAATTAACGCCGCCAAGAACTACCAGAATGACGGCGACAGTATCTGGCGACTGTTCTACGACACGATCAAGGGCGGGGACTTCAGGGCCCGCGAGGCCAACGTCTATCGGCTCGCACAGGTAAGCGTCGAGATCATCGACCAGTGCGTGGCCCAGGGCGTCCCCTTTGCGCGTGAGTACGGCGGCCTCCTGGCCAACCGTTCCTTCGGCGGGGCCCAGGTCTCGAGAACCTTCTACGCCCGGGGCCAGACCGGTCAGCAGCTCCTCCTCGGTGCCTACCAGGCGCTGGAGCGCCAGGTCGCCGCCGGAACGGTGACTATGTACCCCCGCACGGAGATGCTGGACCTGGTCGTGGTGAACGGGCGGGCCCGAGGGATCGTGGTGCGTGACCTGGTGACCGGCACAGTCTCCTCACACGTGGCTCATGCCGTGGTGCTGGCCACCGGTGGGTACGGCAATGCTTTCTATCTCTCCACCAACGCCAAGGGCTGCAACGTCACTGCCACCTGGCGCGCCCACAAGCGTGGGGCCTTTTTCGGCAACCCGTGCTTCACTCAGATCCATCCCACCTGCATTCCGGTGAGCGGCGAGCACCAGTCCAAGCTCACCCTGATGAGCGAGTCGCTGCGCAACGATGGTCGGGTCTGGGTGCCCAGGCAGAAGGGGGATCGCCGGACGCCGGGTGAGATCCCCGAGCAGGAGCGGGACTACTACCTGGAACGGAAGTATCCGAGCTACGGGAACCTCGCTCCGCGGGACATCGCCTCCCGGAGCGCCAAGGAGGTCTGTGACGAGGGGCGGGGAGTGGGGGAGACTGGCCTTGGCGTGTACCTCGACTTCCAGGACGCGATCCGCCGCCTGGGTGAAGCCAAGATCCGCGAGCGGTACGGGAACCTGTTCGAGATGTATCAGCGGATCACCGACGAGAATCCCTACCAGGCTCCGATGCGGATCTTCCCGGCCGTCCACTACACCATGGGTGGGCTCTGGGTGGACTACGACCTGATGAGCACCATCCCGGGGCTCTACGTGATCGGGGAGGCCAACTTCTCGGACCACGGCGCCAATCGACTGGGCGCGAGCGCACTGATGCAGGGCCTGGCGGACGGGTACTTCATCCTTCCCAACACCATCGGGGACTACCTGGCCACATCAGGCCTGGAGCCCGTCAATGGGGATCACCCCGCCTTCGGGTCGGTCGAGGCGGAGATCTCGGATCGGGTGAAGAAGCTCCTGTCCATCCGGGGCGCCCGCACCGTGGACTCCTTCCATCGCGAGTTGGGGAAGCTGCTCTGGGATCTGTGTGGCATGGCCCGGAACGAAGCCGGACTCAAACAGGCCCTGGCCCGGATTCCCGAGCTCCGCAACGAGTATTGGGAGAACGTCAACGTTCCCGGCAGCGATGTGGAGCTGAACCAGGCTCTGGAGAAAGCAGGTCGGGTGGCCGACTTCCTGGAGTTCGCCGAGCTCATGTGCGTGGATGCGCTACACCGGAGGGAATCGTGCGGGGGCCACTTCCGCACCGAGTATCAGACCCCCGAAGGCGAAGCACTCCGCGACGATCGGAACTTCGCCTACGTGGCGGCCTGGGAGTACGCCGGGCGCGGCAACACGCCGCTGCTTCATCGGGAACCGCTGGCCTTCGAAAACGTCCAGCTGGCCCAGCGGAGCTACAAGTGAGGCAAGAGGCAAGGGGCATGGGGCAAGAGGGTGTGCTCCCCGGTACCGAATCCCGTGGCCGGCTTTCGGGCGGAAGGCCCTTGCCTCCTGCCCCTTGCCCCATGCCTGATCTATGAACCTCACCCTCCTCGTCTGGAGACAGGCCGGTGCCGACGCGCCGGGCCAGATGGTGCGGTACGCCGCCACCGGAATCACGCCTGACATGTCATTCCTCGAGATGCTGGACGTCGTCAACGAGGGATTGGTGGGGAAGGGCGAAGCGCCGATCGCCTTCGATCACGATTGTCGCGAAGGGATCTGCGGCTCCTGCGGGATGATGATCAATGGAGTCGCCCACGGGCCGATGCAGGGCACCGCCACCTGCCAGCTTCACATGCGGAGCTTCAAGGACGGCGACACGATCGTGATCGAGCCCTGGCGGGCTCACGCCTTTCCCGTGATCCGGGACCTGGTCGTCAACCGGAACGCCTTCGACCGGATCATTGCCTCCGGTGGGTACGTCAGCGTCTCCACCGGGTCCGCCCCCGAGGCGAATAATCTCCCCGTCCCCAAGCAGGACGCCGACCGGGCCATGGACGCGGCGCAGTGCATCGGCTGTGGCGCTTGCGTCGCGGCCTGCCCCAACGCCTCTGCGATGCTCTTCACCGCCGCCAAGGTCGGTCACCTGAGCCTGCTCCCTCAGGGACAGGCCGAGCGCGAGCGGCGAGTGCTGAGCATGGTGCGACAGATGGATCTCGAGGGCTTCGGCGGCTGTACCTGGCACGGCGAGTGCCAGGAGGCCTGCCCCAAGCAGATCAGTATCGAATGGATCTCCCGGATGCACCGGGACTACCTGAAGGCCAGCATTGGCTGGCGCGAGGAGCGGGCAGGGGCCTCGGAGGGCTAACCGCTTACGGGCTCGCGCGCGCTGACCAGGTGTTGTTGTCCCGGTTGACGTCGGGGAAGGCCTGATCGGGATCGATGGTGGCCCCGATGATCCGGTGAGGCCCCGATACTCTCCAGCGATATTTCGGCCCCACATACCAGATCTCGACCGGCAGCGTGCGCCGGAGGCTCGATCCGTCGTCGAACCTGAGTTCGATATCCACCGGCATGACCATGGGGCCCGGGTGGCTCAGGTACACGAAGGTTCCACCCAACGAATCGTTGGCCGGCATCACCGAGTCCACCGCCTGGTCGAGGGTCTCCGTCGTATAGAACCACGAGCGCCAGAACCAGCTCAGGTCCTCGCCGGTGCCGTCTTCCATGGTGCGGAAGAAGTCGGCGGGTGTCGGGTGCTTGTAGGCCCAGCGCCTGATGTACTCCTGGAACGCGGGGTCGAAGAGGTTGGGGCCGACCACGCGCTCGCGCAGGAGCACCAGCCCTACCGCGGTCTTGTTGTACATCACCCAGCCGAGTAGTCCCCGATTGTTCACGCGTTCGTCCGGGACCCGGTCCGCCGGCGTCATCGGTGGGACCTCATACCCCGAGCGGGCCAGATCCACCTGGGCCGGAACCCGCATGATCGTATTGGGTTCGCCGGGATGCCGGGCCTCCCAGTCGTAGTAGTTGATGAAGGTGTTGAACCCCTCATCCATCCAGGCATACCGCCGTTCGTTGCTCCCCACGATCATCGGGAACCAGGTGTGGCCGAATTCGTGGCTGGTCACGCGGTCGAGGGAATCGGCGTTCTCCCGTTCGTCGATGAAGACGATCATGGGATACTCCATCCCCCCTTCGACCCCTTCCACATTGCTCATGGTCGGGTAGGGATAGGTCATCCAGTGGTGGGAGTAGTGCTCGAGGGCCGCCTTGCCGGCCTGAGTCGCCGAACGCCAGACCGAGTCCACTGACGGCGGATAGAAGCTCATCGCCAGGGTTCGTCCCCCGTTGACCCGGGCGGCATCCCAGATGAAATGGGTCGAGGCCGCCCAGGCGAAGTCCCGCACGCTGTCAGCGACGAATCGCCAGGTGCGGGTGCCGGGGACCGATTGTCCTGCTTCATCCTTGCCGCGAATGATCACGGTGGAGTCGCTCTTCCTGGCGAGCGCGAGCCGGCTCCGCTGGGCCTCACTCAGCACCTGTAGCGGATTTTGCAGGACACCGGTCGCGGCGATGGTCATCGACGCCGGCACAGTCAGGCTCACGTCGAACTTCCCGTACTCCAGGTAGAACTCTCCCATCCCCAGGTACTGATCTACGTTCCAGCCCCGCACGTCGTCGTAGACCGCCATACGCGGATACCATTGCCCCACCTCGTAGACATCCACGCCGTCGATCCGGGTGAGGCCCATCCGGTTGCTGATGCTGCCGAAGGGGAAGGCCCAGGCGATCTCCAGCACCTGGCGCCCGCGCGGTGGCAGCGGTTGATCGAGATCCACCCGCATCATGGTCCCGTTGACGACGAAGGGTAGTTCAGTTCCGGGGGAGGTCTTTCCACCGGGCCGCGTGACCGGGCCAGAGGCGACTCGGTTGATCGTATATCCGCCGTCTCCCGCGCTGGCGAACCGGGTGCCCGGTTGGTGCAGGTACCAACCCCGGCTCCCGACCTCGAAATAATTCTGATCGAGCTGGAGCCAGAGAAAGCTCAACGTGTCGGGGCTCTGATTGCTGTAGGTGATCCGCTCGGTGCCGGTCACGGTCTTCGATATGGTGTCGAGCGTGGCCTTGATCACATAGTCCGCCCGCTGCTGCCAATAGCCGGGGCCGGGTCCTCCGTTGGCGCCTCGGGTACTGGTAGGCGTGGGCAGTGTGAGGACGCGGAAGGGGGACTGATCGGTGAGAGGCGGTGGGACGGAAGTGGGGACGGGTGGGGTCTGGGCACTCAGTACCGCGGTACAGAGGGCCATGCCCAGGGCGGAGGCCCGGGCTGCGGCACCCTTTGTGCAGGTCCGCGCTCTTGCCAAATCGTCGGTCATTTCCAATTGTGTGGCGGTTTCCACGTCTCCTCCGGTCCTTGGACTCAAGGAGTGTCTATGCGCTGCTCGCCTGTCGAACGCAGGTCGCTCGTCCGTCTCGCTCTGGTGGGGACGCTGTTGGCCTCGGCGGCTCGCCCCGCCATGGCACAGGGCGCCTTCTTCTCCCCGACCTTCGGCGTGTTCATCCCGTCGAACGAGCTGGCCAACCTCGCGAGCGGCGCCAAGGGCACCTACAAGCTGGACGTCGCATTCAACGTGGGCCTCCGGCTCGGGCTCTGGTTCGGGAGCCGCGTCGGCATGATGGCGACCGGGGACTACAGCCCGACCACGCTCACCGTCGACTCGGCGGGGACGGTCAAGAAGGGCGACGTGACCACCTTCGCGGGCACCGGTCGCCTCATGTTCTACCTGATCCCGAGGAAGGATGTCATCTCGCTCATGCTGAGCGGCGGCGTCAGCGTCAATGCCTACAGCCCCAAGTCGTTCGCCACCAAGGCTGATTATACCGACCTCGGGGGAGTCGTCGGCGCTACCCTGGGCATCCGACTGGGTCCGGTCGTCAGTTTCACCCTCAATGCGGACGACAATATCTACCAGGCGTCCTTTACACCAACCGGTTCGAGCAGCTCAGGTCACGCACCGACCCAGAATGATATCCGTCTGACGGCAGGAGTTCACTTCGGGGGCTGACGTCCGGCCCCGAATCAGGGCTGCGGAGCGCCCCACCGGTTGTTGGCGGGGACTACGTCGGGGAGCAGGCCATCGGGATTGAGCTGGACCGACTGCAGCGGCTTGGGTAACTGAAGGAAGACGTTGTACCGGTCGCTCCGGGTCCAGATCTCGGCAGGATAACTCAGCGTCCGGACCGATCCGTCGGTCAGGATCAGCCGCATCTCTACCGGCATCACCACCGCGCCCTGATTGCGCAGGGCGATCAGCGCGGTCGTGGTGCCGTCGCTATTGCTGCGCTGTCGAACCCCTTCGATCGACTGGTCGATCGAGCCGGTCCCGTAGAACCAGCCCCGCCAGAGCCAGGCCAGGTCCTTCCCCGAGACATTCTCGATGGTCCGGAAGAAGTCGGCGGGCTGCGGATGCTTGAAGGCCCAGCGGCGGATGTACTCCCGGAAAGCCGCGTCGAACGTCTCGGGCCCCAGCACCTTCTCCCGCAGGATGAAGAGGCCCAGCATCGGCTTGAAGTACGCGAGATCGTTGAGCAGGTAGACGCCGCGGTAGCGGTTGGCCCCGGTCATGACCGGCTGAGCCCCAGGCAATTGGTCGATGGCGACGATGTCCGCGGTGTACTGCTTCCTCAGATCGGTCATGTCGAGGTTGAGATAGGCCGCCTCGGCGAACCGGTTGGTGAACTCGTTGAACCCTTCGTCCATCCAGGCATAGCGACGCTCGTCGGAACCGACGATCATCGGGAACCAGTTATGCCCGACCTCGTGGGCGATCACGCTGAAGAGATCCGCGACGCTTTCCCCCTTGGCCTCCATCGCCACCATCGGGTACTCCATCCCGGAGACCGGGCCTTCGACTGCCGTCGCCTGTGGATAAGGATAGGGGAACCAGCGAGTGCTGTATTCCCGGATCGAGGCCCGGGTCATGTCGGCGGCGTTTTGCCAAAGGCTCTCCGCGGATTGGCGGTACACGGCTTGGGCCGTGATGCCGTTCCAGGTTGTGGCGTCCCAGAGGTACTCCGGGGAGGCCGCCCACGCGACATCGCGTACGTTCTGCGCCTTGAACTTCCAGGTCGTAGTCCCCCGCCGGCTGGCTCTGGCCGAAGAAGGGCTCAAGTCGGCCTGAGTGACGATCCGCACGATGGTGTCGCTCTTGGCCACCACCGCCAGTCGCGACCGCTCGGCCGGGGTGTAGACATCCTGGGGATTCTGCACCAATCCGGTCCCCGCCATCAGGAAGCCGGCAGGCAGGGTCACTTCATATTCATAATCGCCGAATTCCAGGTAGAACTCTCCATCCCCGGTGTAGGGGAGGGTGTTCCACCCGCTCACGTCGTCGTAGACCGCCACGCGCGGGTACCACTGCGCGATCAGATAGGTGTCTCCCTCCCGCCCGGTTCGGTCCGCCCCCATCTCGGGGATGTCGAACCCGTAGGCGATGGTGAGCACCGTACTGCCGCCCGGCGCCAAAGGCGTCGCCAGCGGAACGTACATCATGGTGTCGTCGATCCGCGGGGTGAGCCTGGCCGGCGGTGGTGGGGCGCTTCGCTTCTTCGTTGCGGTCTTCGGAGCGGTAGCGTCCGCCGGAGACTGGGTCACGCTTTCGATGGAGTAGCCGCCCGCGAACCCATGGCCGGCCGAGCGACTCTCGGGGGGATTAAGCAACGAGCCGAGGCTGCCCGGTTTGAAGAGATTCTGATCGAGCTGCACCCAGACGAAGGAGAGGGTGTCCGGGGAACGGTTGGTATACCGAATGGTGACCGTGCCACTCAACCGGTTGGCGGCGGTGTCGAGCGCGACCTTGATGCTGTAGTCGACTCGCTGCTGCCAGTACCCGGGGCCCGGGGTCCCGCTGGCTCGCCGCTGCTCGTTGCCTTCCGGCCAGGTGATCGGGGCAAAGATGCTGGTATCCGGCACCAGCGGACGCAGGGTCACCCGGGTGGGGGCCGGAGGGAGGCTCTCCAGCGGCGCGGGCGGCTGCTGCGCTGCCAGTGGAACGGCGAGGAATAGAAGAGGCCAGGAAAGTCGCATGGTCTGGATCAAAGGTGCAAGCCGGGTGCCAGGCGATGGACCGGGAGGCCACTTTGGCTGCCGTGGCCCGCCAAGGGAGACCCCTAGAGCTTGGGCAGGGTCACGCCGCGCTGCCCCTGATACTTGCCCTTCTTGTCCCGATAGCTGGTCTCGCAGATGTCGTCTGCGTCGGCCTCGAAGAACAGTACCTGGCAGATGCCTTCATTGGCGTAGATCTTGGCCGGCAGGGGTGTCGTGTTGGAGATCTCCAGAGTCACGAAACCCTCCCACTCCGGTTCGAAAGGCGTCACGTTGGTGATGATGCCGCACCGGGCGTAGGTCGACTTGCCCAGGCAGATGGTCAGGACGTTGCGGGGGATGCGGAAGTACTCGACCGAACGCGCCAAAGCGAAACTGTTGGGCGGCACGATACAGACGTCGCCGGAAAACTCTACGAAGCTCCGCGCGTCAAAGTTTTTCGGATCGACGATCGCCGAGAGCACGTTGGTGAAGATCTTGAATTCGGGCGCCACGCGCATGTCGTAGCCGTAGGAGGAGAGTCCGTAGGAAATGGCTCCCTCGCGGATCTGGGTCTCGGTGAACGGCTCGATCATCCCGTGTTCGAGGGCCATCCTCCGAATCCAGCGATCTGACTTGATGGACATGTGGGCGGCAGGGCAGAGGGCCTGGGGCGGCGAGGCGGGACCCCGGCGCCGGAATGGGCGGGAATATAGAAGGGGGACCGGGAACGAGGAACGGGAACGCCGGCGCCGGCGGTCGCCTCCCATGACGCGCGACGGACGCCAATCCCCGTTGACTCACTCCCTCTCGGAATTAACTTTCCGCTGCCATTAGTGAATTCTTTCACGAGGGCAGTCTTCCGTGCTGAAGCCCTATCTCCCATTCCTGATGGTACTGGCCCTGGCGGTCATCAACGCCATCTTCATGCTGGGCCTCTCGCACACCCTCTCCGCTGTCCTTAAGACTCGCCGCCTCACCCCCACCAAGCTGGCCCCCTACGAATCGGGGATGCCGGTCCTGGGCGACGCCCGAGACCGCTTTTCGGTCAAGTTCTATCTGGTGGCGATGCTGTTCATCGTGTTCGACATCGAGACCGTGTTCCTGATTCCCTGGGCGGCGGCGTACCAGCAGCAGCTGCCGCTTCGGGGCGTGTTGCTGGTGGAAATGGCGGTGTTCATCGTGATCCTGGCCGTCGGTTACGTGTATGTCTGGAAGCGGGGAGCCCTGCAATGGGATTGAGCCCCGTTCCGGCCCCGGAGTCCAGGGCCGAGCTGGACGCGGTCTCCCCCAACTGGGTGACCACCAAGCTCTCGGCCCTGATCAACTGGTCCCGGACCCGCTCGCTGTGGCCGATGCCGTTCGGCACCGCCTGCTGCGCCATCGAGTTCATGGCTACCGCCGCCAGCCGGTTCGACCTGGCCCGCTTCGGAATGGAGCGCCAGAGCTTCTCCCCACGGCAGGCCGATGTCCTGATCTGCGCCGGGCGGTTGCCGTTCAAACTGGCGCCAGTGATCCGCCGGGTCTGGGACCAGATGCCGCAGCCCAAGTGGGCCATCTCGATGGGGGCCTGCGCCTCGTCGGGGGGGATCTTCGACACCTACACGATGGTCCAGGGGATCGACACCATCATCCCGGTCGACGTGTACGTCCCCGGCTGCCCGCCGCGGCCGGAAGGGTTGCTCTATGCGATCCTGCTCCTCCAGAAGAAGATCTCCGGTGAGATCCTGACCGATACTGCCTTGCGTGAAGAGCAGGTGCTGGGCCCGCACGGCCTCTTCCTCCCTCCCAGCAAGATCGACGAAGTCTCGGAGCCTTTCGGGAACTCCGTCCACCAGACCCGCTCGGCATGAGCATCTCGCCGTCGGGCTCCGCGCTGCAGTCCCGATTCGGGGCGGCAGTCACACGGGTTGTGGAGTCCTGCGGGGACACCATCGCCTATGTGAACCGGGACCGGGCCCATGAAATCCTGGCCTGGCTCCGGGACGACCCCGGGCAACATTTCAATTACCTGACCGACGTGACGGCCGTCGAGTACCGCGACGCGGAGCGCCCCCTCGAGGTGGTCTACCAATTGCGCTCCCTGGATCGCAAGGCCGACCTGCGGGTCAAGATCGAGCTGGCCAAGCGGGAGCCGCTGGAAGTGGATTCGGTCTGCGATCTCTGGAAGGGCGCCAATTGGCTGGAGCGGGAGACCTTTGACATGTTCGGCGTCCGCTTCCGCGGGCACCCGGACCTCCGGCGCATCCTGATGTGGGAGACCTACTCGGAAGGCTATCCCCTGCGAAAGGACTTTCCCCTTCGCGGCCACTTCAGCCGGGCCGAGCAGACGCGCCAGGCCCTGGCCGGCAACCCGGAGGCGCACTACTCGCTCGAGGAGCTGTCGATCGCGGAAGCCTTCCACGAGTTGCCGGCCGATATGAGGGACCGCCTGGAGAAGGGCGAGCGGGGGAAGGTGGGATGAGCACCCGGACCGTCGAAGCGACCCTCTCGACCACGGGCGTCGACGAGCAGGGGAACCCGATCGGGATTCCGCTGACCGTCCGCTCGGGCGATGAAGAGCACATGCTCATCAACCTGGGCCCCCAGCACCCCGCAACGCACGGCGTGCTCCGGCTGGTGATCGAGCTCGAGGGAGAGACCGTGGTGCGGGTCATCCCGCACATCGGGTATCTGCACAGCGGGTTCGAGAAGCTGGGCGAGTACCGGCACTACAACCAGATCGTTCCGCTCACTGATCGCACCGACTACCTGTCGCCCATGGCGAACAACGTGGCCCTGGCGCTGGCGGCGGAGAAACTGATGGGGATCGAGATCACCGAGCGCTGCCGGGTACTCCGCGTGATCGCCTGCGAGATGAGCCGGATCATCTCCCACCTGGTCTGGCTGGGCACCACCGGGATCGACATGGGGGCCTACACTCCGTTCCTCTGGCTCTTCCAGCAGCGCGAGCGGATCTACGATCTCCAGGAAGCCTGGACCGGAGCCCGCCTGACCACCAGTCTGACGCGGGTCGGCGGGCTGCTGGCCGATGTTCCCGACGGCTGGGAGGAGGGTCTCCGCGAGTTCTGCCGGACCTTCCCCAAGGTGCTCCGCGAAGTGGACACGATGTTCACCCGGAACGCGATCTGGATCGGTCGTAACCAGGGTGTGGGTGCCATCGCTGCGGAGGAGGCGACCAATTATTCGCTCTCGGGGCCGATGCTGCGCGCCTCCGGCGTCGACTACGACGTGCGGAAGGACCGGCCCTACCTCGGCTACGAGACCTACGATTTCGACGTTCCGGTGGGAGAACACGGCGACAACTACGATCGCTACCTGGTCCGCATGGAGGAAATGTTCCAGTCCACGCGGATCATGGAGCAGGCACTGGCGCGGCTCAAGCCCGGCCCCATCAACGTGGACAACCCGCGGGTCATCCTTCCTCCCAAGTCGCGCGCGATGAGCGACATGGAGGCGATGATCTTCCACTTCAAGCAGGTCATGGAGGGCGTGCGGGCGCCGGTGGGAGAGGCCTACATGGGGATCGAGAACCCCAAGGGCGAGCTGGGGTACTATTTCGTCTCCGACGGGACGGCCAAGCCGGTACGCTGGCGGATCCGGCCTCCGTCCTTCCTCAATCTGGCCAGCCTGCCCCGGCTCTGCGAAGGCGTCCTGCTTTCGGACGTGATTGCCATCAATGCCAGCGTGGACATCGTGATGGGAGAGATCGACCGATGAGCGCGGACTCCCCGGCGGTGGCCCACGGAGCCGAGCAGGCTCCCTACCGGCCGGTCTTCGTGGGCGAGGCCCAGGCCCGGCTTCAGAAGCTGTTCGAGCAGTACCCCACCAAGCAGGGCTGCCTGCTGCCGGCGCTCTGGATGGTGCAGGAAGCGCGCGGGTGGATTCCCGATGAAGGAATCGCAGAGGTGGCGGAGCAGCTGGGGCTCACCCCCGCCTACGTGAAGGGCGTGGTGACCTTCTACACGATGTACCACACCCACCCGGTGGGCCGGCACTTCATCCAGGTCTGTACCACGTCGCCCTGCAACATCTGCGGCGCCGAAGAGGTCGTGAAGGCGCTGTTGGCGGCCACCGGGTGCGGCGAGTTGGGTGCCACGAGTCCCGATGGCCGCTTTACCGTGATCGAGACCGAGTGTCTGGGGGCCTGCGGCTTTCCCACGCCGGTCCTGATCGACAACGATTTCGTCGAGAGCATTACTCCGGAGCGAGTCTCCGGTCTGCTTCAGGGTTACAAGTAATGGGCTATCCGTATCCCAGTCACGCGAGGGAGACCGTCGTCCTCTCCAAGTACTTCGGGGACGCCGCCGCGCGCAGCTACGACGGTTGGGTCAAGCGCGGGGGATATGAGGGTCTGAAAAAGGCCCTGGGGATGACGCGCGAGGCCGTGATCGAAGAGGTCAAGAACTCGGGGCTCAGGGGACGGGGCGGGGCCGGCTTCCCCACCGGCCTCAAGTGGTCGTTCATGCCCAAGAGCGTGGGCCCGGGACGCGCGCACTACCTGGTCTGCAACGCGGATGAATCGGAGCCCGGCACCTTCAAGGACCGGGAGATCATGCGCTGGACGCCGCACGGGCTGATCGAGGGCTGCGCCATCGCGGCCTACGCGATCGGCGCCGAGCGGATCTACATCTACATCCGGGGCGAATTCACCGAGGCCTGGGCGATCATGTCCAGGGCGGTAGCCGAGGCGGTGGAGGCCGGAGCGTTGGGGCGGAACGTGTTCGGGAGCGGCCATCGGATCGAGGTGGTCCTGCATCGCGGGGCGGGGGCCTATATCTGCGGTGAAGAGACCGCGATGATGAACTCGCTCGAGGGGAAGCGCGGCAACCCCCGGATCAAGCCGCCTTTCCCGGCCCAGAGTGGCGTCTTCGGCATGCCCACCACGATCAACAACGTGGAAACCCTGGCCGCGGTGCCTTCGATCATGATGCGGGGTGCCCCCTGGTACAAGGGATTGTGCCTGAGCAGTCCCAAGAGCACCGGGACCAAGCTCTGGTCGGTCTGCGGACACGTGCAACGGCCCGGGAACTACGAAGTCACGATGGGCACCCCGATGAAGGACCTGATCTTCGAGATGGCCGGCGGGATGCGTCCCGGCCGCAAGCTCAAGGCGGTGATCCCGGGCGGGTCCTCGGTGCCGATCATGACGGCGCAGGAGATCGAAGACTGCCCCCTCGACTACGAGGGGATCGTGGCCAAGGGTTCGATGCTCGGGTCCGGCGGCATGATCGTGATGGACGATTCGACCGACCTGGTCTACCAGATCATGCGGCTGGCCCGGTTCTACGCCCACGAGTCCTGCGCTCAATGCACCCAGTGCCGCGAAGGGACCGCCTGGACTACCCGGATCCTGGAGCGGATCCTGGCGGGGCAGGGGAAGCCGGAAGATCTTGATCTGCTGCTCGATCTGGCCGACAACATGACCGGCAAGACCATCTGCGTGCTGAGCGACTCCTGCGCCGCGCCGGTGGTGAGCGGGATCAAGAAGTTCCCCGAGGAGTTCGAGGCCTACATCCGCCATCGCCGCCGTCCGGCCTCATCCGGGTCCGCACCCACCATGGCGGCGAGGTCCTGAGGCCATGAGCGACCTCGTCAACCTCACCATCGACGGAATGCCGGTAAGCGTCCCTCCGGGGACGCCGCTCATCGAGGCGGCCAAGCAGGCGGGGATTCTGGTACCGCACTACTGCTACCACCCCTCGCTGCCGTCGCCGGCGGTGTGCCGGATGTGCCTGGTCGAAGTCGAAAAGGCGCCCAAGCTGATGCCGGCCTGCGTGACCACGGCGGCCGAAGGGCAGGTCGTTAACGTGAACAGCCCGGCGGCCAGGAAGGCCCGGGAATCGGTCCTCGAGTTCCTGCTGATCAACCACCCGCTCGACTGCCCGATCTGCGACCAGGCCGGTGAGTGCGAGTTGCAGGACTACGTGTTCCAGGAAGGGCGGTCGGGCAGCCGGTACGATGAGTACGCCAAGCGCTACAACCCGGTGGAGGATTTCGGGCCCGATGTGCTCTATATCCCCAACCGCTGCATTCTCTGCACGCGCTGTGTCCGCTTCATGGAAGACGTGGCCGGCGAGCCGGTTCTCAACGTGTCGGAACGGGGAGACCGGGCCCACATCGGGATCGACGAAGGTCATCTGCTCGACCATCCGTGGGCCGGCAACGTGGTGGATCTCTGTCCGGTCGGCTCCCTGATTTCCAAGGACTTCCTGCACAAGGCCCGGGCCTGGGACCTGGACAAGACGGCCAGCATCTGCACCGGGTGCAGCCAGGGCTGCAATATCACGATCGATACCCGGGACAACACGGTAGTTCGCCTGCGCCCGCGGGCCAACCTCGAGGTCAACCGCCACTTCATGTGTGACACCGGGCGGATGAACTACCGCTGGATGAATCGGGGCGATCGGATCGAAGCCCCGCTGGTCCGCGAAGGAGCCAGGCACGCAGCCGTCGACTGGGACACGGCGTTGGATCGCGTTGCCCAGCTGGTTCGCGGCACCACCGGATCGGTGGTCCTGCTGGCCTCGGCCCGGCTCTCCACCGAATCGCTCGCCATGCTCAAGCGCCTGCTCGAGGGCAAGTCACTCCGGCCCGCAGTGCGGATTCCGGTCGGTGAAGAGGCCCCCCTGGCCGGAGTCTCAGGCCTCGCCCTCCGGCGCGACCGGGCTCCCAATGGAGAGGCCGCGCGAATGCTGGGCTACGGCACCGACTGGGAAGCGACCATCGCGGCGGCGAGTAACGCGGCGCTGGTGGTGGTGGTGGACGAAGACCTGACCGAGGGAGAGGCGGCCCAGGTCGCTCGGGCCAAGGCGGTGGTCGTGCTGGGGACCGTTGAGCCTCAGGTGATGGCATCTGCCCAGGTCGTCCTGCCCCTCACCAATACCGCCGAAGAGAGCGGGACCTTCGTGAACCGCGACCGGCGGGTGCAGCGCTACCTGCAGGCCCGCGCCGCGCCCGGGATGGCCCAGCCAGGATGGTGGGTCGCGGCGGAGACGTTGGGCCGAGTGACGGGCAAGGATCACCAACCGACCACCGCGGCGCTCGCGTTCGTGGTGGCCGCCTCGGCCATCCCGGCCCTGGGCGGTCTGAGCCATGAATCCCTGGGTCTCACTGGTCAGCTTGCCAGGTCCGGCGCCGAGCCGGCCGGAGCGGGAGCTACCTCATGACGCCGGAGCTCAAGGGTTTTCTCCTGATCAGCGTCGCGAAGCTGCTCCTGGTCTTCTCGGTGGTCATGATCGGCGTGGCTTACGAGACGCTGCTCGAGCGGTGGGTCTGCGCCTGGATGCAGGACCGGCTGGGGCCCAACCGGGCCGGGCCGAGGGGCATCCTCCAGCCCATCGCGGACGGGATCAAGAACATCGTAAAGGAAGAGCACATCCCGGCGACCGACACCCGGACCCTGTATCTACTCGCGCCGGCGCTGGCCCTGATCCCGGCCACCATGCTGGCCGCCGTGATCCCCTGGGGAGCCCCGCTTCAGCTCCACTTCGACTTCACATTGGGTGCGCTGGGCCGCTTCACCTATGACGGCCTCACCTCGACCGCGGTGGCCGATCTCCCCATCGGATTCCTCTACGTGCTGGCCTTCAGCTCGGTCGGCGTGTACGGGATCGCGCTGGCCGGCTGGGCATCGAACAACAAGTACAGCCTGCTGGGCGGCCTTCGCGCGACGGCGCAGATGATCTCCTACGAGGTGGCGATGGGACTAAGCCTGGTCCCGGTGCTGCTGCTGACGGGGAACGTCTCCTTCTCCCAGATCATCGGGGCGCAGCAGCAGGGGTTGTGGTTCTTCCTTCCGCTCCTGCTCTCGGCCTTCTTCTTCCTGACGGCCGGATTCGCCGAGACCAACCGGGTGCCGTTCGACCTGCCGGAATCGGAGTCGGAGCTGGTCGCCGGCTATCACACCGAGTACAGCGCGATGAAGTTCTCGGCCTTTTTCATCGCCGAGTACTCGAACATGACCACCGTGTCCATGATGTTCACCTCGCTCTTCCTGGGTGGGTGGGACATCCCCTTCACTCACTGGGACGAGACCCCAGGGGTGGCGCAGACCGTTGCGACCGGGCTGGTGTTCGGGCTCAAAGTGGCGGCGCTGCTCTTCCTCTTCATCTGGGTGCGCTGGACCTCGCCCCGGTTCCGCTACGACCAGCTGATGGCCCTGGGCTGGAAGATTCTGACTCCCCTGGCGCTGGGCTACGTGATGGTGATCGCGACGGGGCTCTGGGCCATCGACCAGGGGCTCGGGATCACCAGCCCGCTGCTCCGGGACGCGGCGCTGTTCGCGCTGAACGTGCCGGCGGCGCTCCTGCTGTTCCGGGTGCTGGATCGCGGAACCATCATCGTCGGCGCGTCACGGCGGACTCCTTCCACCGCGTCGCTCGGGCGAGCGGCCTGAGGGGTCCCATGGCGATCGGCGTCAAGGTTCTCAAGCGGCCCCAGGCGCAGGTGAGCTACGTGCGCGCCATGCTCAAGGGGATGTCGCTCACCTTCAAGCACCTGTTCCATCCCAAGGTGACGATGCAGTACCCGGAGCAGAAGAGCACCAGCGAGTGGACCATCTCCCAGCGCTGGCGCGGCACCCACCGGATGCTCACCGACGAGCAGGGCAGGGCCAAGTGCGTCGCCTGCGGGCTCTGCCCCCAGATCTGCCCCGCCAACTGCATCAAGCTGGTGCCGGGAGAGGACGAAGCGGGCAACCGCTATCCGCTGATCTACGAGATCGACGAGTTCCGCTGCGTGTTCTGCGGCTACTGCCAGGAGGTCTGTCCCGAAGAGGCGATCCACGTCGGCGTGCACTACGAGAACTCCGAATACAGCCGGTCCCGCTTCGTCTACGACCTGGAGCGGCTCTGTGCCCAGACCCACCCGGTCTCGACGCTCTGGGACCCGGCCGATCCCAAGGGGGAGTGAATGGAACTCCCCGTTTTTTACGTGCTCGCGGCCGCGATCGTCGTCTCGGCGCTGCTCTGTATTACCCGGCGTAATCCCATCTCCGCGGCGATGTGGCTGGTCGCCACCATGCTGGCCCTGGGCTTTCTGTTCGTGACCCTGGGCGCCGAATTCATCGGGATCATCCAGGTCCTGGTCTACGCCGGGGCGATCATGGTCCTGTTCCTGTTCGTGATCATGCTGCTCAGTCTGCGCGGGGCCCCCTCGGACATGCGCCGGTGGCCGGCCTGGGTCCTGGCCCTCGCCCTGGCCGGCACGCTCACGCTGCAGCTCCTGGCGCTCGGCCGATACAGCCCCGAGCGGCTGGCCATCGAATATTCCGGGGCTCCCACGGCCGAGCCGGATTCGGTGTTCCACGGGGCTGCCATGCTGCAGTCTCAGGTCGCGAGCCACGGAGTGGTGGGCGCGATGGCGCAGCCGCTATTCTCGACCTATCTGATTCCGTTCGAGCTCACTTCCATCCTGCTGCTCGCCGCGATCGTCGGTGCGGTGGTGCTGGCCAAGCGGAGACTCTGATGCTCCTCGGCCCCTCGTTGACTCTCTCGGCCATCCTGTTCGCCATCGGCGTCGCGGGCGTGCTGATCCGGCGCAACGTGATCGTGGTCTTCATGTGCGTGGAGCTGATGCTCAATGCCGTGAACCTGACCTTCGTCGCCTTGTCCCGGGCTCACGGGTTGGACGGGCAGGTGTTCGTCTTCTTCGTCATGACCGTCGCCGCCGCTGAGGCGGCGGTCGGGCTCGCCATCATCCTGGCCATGTTCCGGCACGATCAGTCGATCGACCTCCGCCAGGTCAACCTGCTCAAGGGCTGATGGCACTCCTCTCGATGCTGACTCAGGAGGCCCAGGCCTCGGACGCCGGTCTCTGGATCGGAGCCGTCATCGGGCTTCCGCTGCTCGGATTTCTGGTGAACGGGACCCTGGCACTCCGCCGGCCCAACGCCAAAAACGCGGTCTCCATTGTCGGCTGCGGGGTGCTCCTGGCCTCGTTCGCGCTCTCGGTGATGGCGATCTCCCGGTTCCTCGGCGCTGGTGAAGAGCGGGTGACCGTCTCGTTCTGGCCCTGGCTCACGGTCGGGTCGCTCCAGATCCCGATGGGGTTCCTGCTCGACCACCTCTCCAGCGTCATGCTACTGGTGGTCACCGGGGTCGGGAGCCTCATCCACCTCTTCAGCGTCGGCTATATGAAGGAAGACCCGGGGTACGCCCGGTTCTTCGCCTATCTCAATCTGTTCGTGGCGTTCATGCTGGTGCTGGTGCTCGGATCCAGCTTCCCGGTGATGTTCATCGGGTGGGAAGGCGTGGGGCTCTGCTCCTACCTGCTGATCGGGTTCTGGTTCAATGACAAGGTGAACGCCGATGCCGGCAAGAAGGCGTTCGTGGTCAACCGGATCGGGGACTTCGG
>DATIWD010000134.1:0-3695 GCA_035519565.1 Gemmatimonadales bacterium
CCGGTGGCGTCGGTGCTCCCGTCGTCCACGATGACCATTTCCCAGCGATACCGGTTTTCCAGGCCGCGCATGTAATCGGCCAGGGTGGTGAGATTGGCCTGGAGAATGGCCGATTCGTTGTAGGCGGGAAGCACCAGCGAGACGAGCGGGCGCGGCTCGGTGGCCGGCCGGATGATCGCGGCTTGCGGACTCATCTCGCGGATCGGCTCCTCGAGTGACGGGGTATGTGACGGGATGGCCCGGGATCCGGCGCGAACCAGGCGCCGGATCGGATCCTAAGAATAGTCGCGGGAGAGGGGGACGAAGTGAAGGTCTGGCCGGGGCCGCGCTACCAGCGCAGGCCCCGTCGAGAACGCAGGAAGAACTGGGCCTCCGCCAGCAGCGACTGGATCGGGATCCCCACGTCATCCAGGGTGGCCGCCACCTCCTCGTCGGTCACCCGAACCACCTTCCCGGCCACCGGGGCGGTGTCGCCGTGGCGGAACCAGACGATCCCGGTCAGCATTGAGCCTACCTCGGGGGGAGGGAGCTCCTTGGACAACTGCACCCGGATCCCCACCTGGGAACAATCCACCAACGGAAGGGTCGCGGTATCGAGGAAGAGGCCGGTCCGGCTGGGCCGAGCATACTTGAGGCGGGCGTGCTTGCGTTGTTCGAGGATGGGCATGGTCCGATCGGTGTTCGGGATCCTGACGAGTACTGATACCGGTCGGTTCCCCATCGCACAAGGGAGGGGGAACAGGTTCCGAAGCGCGACAGTCAGGGTCTTGACGGCCCCGGTTCGAGACCACCGGCTCTCCGGGGGCCTGGCTATATTGAGGCGGCCGATTCTCTCCCCATCGGAGCTCGGATTCCCATGGATTCGTCGCTGTATTTCACCGAGCACCACCACCAGGTTCGCGAGATGGTCCGCGAGTTCTCCCGCCAGGAGATCGCCCCCGTGGCGCGCCAACTGGATCGCACCTCGGAGTTTCCCTGGGAGAACATCAAGAAGATGGGTGAGCTGGGACTCCTGGGCGTCCCCTGGCCGGAAGAGCTGGGTGGGGCGGGCATGGATCAGCTTTCCTATTACATCACCATCCACGAGATGGCCAAGGTGGACGCCAGTCACGCCCTGACCATCAGCGCCCATACCAACCTGGGCACCTCGCCCATCGTGGAGTTCGGCACCGAGGAACAGCGCGGCCGTTACGTCCCCCTCCTTGCCACGGGCAAGGTCCTGGGCGGCTTCGGCCTCACCGAGCCCGGAGCGGGCAGCGATGCCGCCGGCACCCGAACCGTGGCCAAGGACTGCGGCACCCACTACGTCCTGAACGGGTCCAAGGTCTTCATTACCCACGCCGGCGTCGGCGAGATCTTCGTCGCCACCGCCCGCACCCACCCGGGTGACGGACATCGCGGGATCACCAGCTTTATCGTCACCAAAGACACGGTGGACCTGGAAGCCTGCCGGACCGTCGGCGTCGGCCATCTCCCCGATCTGCCCAAGACCAAAGGCGTTCGGGCAGGCAAGAAGGAAGACAAGATGGGCTGGCGGGCCAGCGACACTCGGGAGCTGATCTTCGAGGACGCGATGGTCCCCAAGGAAAACATCCTGGGCGAGCCGGGGCAGGGCTTCGTCAATTTCCTCCGTACCCTCGATGCCGGCCGAATCGGGATCGCCGCCCTCTCGCTCGGCATCGCGGAAGGGGCCTACGAGGAGGCCCTCAACTACGCCGGGATCCGCAAACAGTTCGGCAAGCCGATCGGGAGCTTTCAGAGTGTCCACTTCGCCCTGGCCGACATGGCGCTGGAGATCGAAGCCGGAACCCATCTCCTCTACCACGCCGCTTGGCTCAAGCAGAACGGGAAGCCGTTCAAGAAGGAGGCGGCCATGGCCAAGCTGTTTTGCTCCGAGCTGGCCATGCGGGCTACCACGAAGGCGGTCCAAATCTTTGGCGGGTACGGCTATACGACCGAGTACCCGGTCGAGCGGATGATGCGCGACGCCAAGGTCTGCGAGATCGGCGAAGGGACCAGCGAGATCCAGCGGATCGTGATTGCCCGGCACATTCTGGGGGACGTGGTCCCCCGGGCCTAGCCGCTGACCTTGCCCCAGCTGGTACTGCCTGTTGCCCTAACCCCAATAATTTCGCATCTTTAGACCATGAGGTCGGCTAGCCCCCATGGACTGGGTAGGCCCTCGCTCCGGCACGGGGCAGGGTGGCTGCGCCGCTTCCTCTCCCAGACTTTCTTCCGCCGCCTCGTGCGGCGAGCTGAAGCTCCAGCCCCGGATCGGAGACGTTTCTCCCCCCCGGTGCTGGCCCTCACTGGTCGAGCCGAACGGCTCGGCGTGCCTTCACGGGAATCCAGTGTCCGGACGCACCGGATCGCCACGGCGATCCGAACCGGCCTGGTCCCGTCTCCCAACCACATGACCGGGGCCCTGGTCCTGGCGGGCGCGTGTAGCCCCGCTGGGTGGCGCTCGGTCGAGGACCACCCCCTTGAAACGCGAAATTCTGATCAACGGTGGCCAGCGGGAAACCCGCGTGGCCATCCTCGAGGACGACCGCCTGGTCGAGCTGCTGGTCGACCGGCAGGAGCAACGTCGCTCTGTAGGCAACATTTACCTGGGACGGATTGAGGCGGTCCTCCCAGGTATTCAGGCCGGCTTCGTAGACATCGGCCTCGAAAAAAGCGCCTTCCTCCATGCCTCTGACCTCCTCGAGCCCGAGGAGGATGAGGAAGGCGAAGAAGACGTCGACCAGCCCGATGGCGCGGAAAGCGCCGAAGCGGAAAGCGGGTCGGCGCAGGCTCCAGTCGCCGAAGAACGGCGCGGTCGAGGCCGGCGTGGCCGTGGCGGACGGAACGGGTCGGGCGGCGGTGAGGCGCGGCAGCGGGAAGTCCATCCCCGGGGTGCTCTCCCCAACATCTCCGAGCTGCTCAAGAAGGGCGAGACCAAACTGGTCCAGGTGACCAAGGAGCCCATCGGCACCAAGGGCTGCCGGGTCACCGCCCAGATCTCGCTCCCCGGCCGGTTCCTGGTCTACATGCCCTACGCCTCACGCGTGGGCGTGAGCCGGAAGATCGAGGACCGCGAGCAGCGGGCCAAGCTGCGCGAAATGGTCACCCGCCTGCTTCCCAAGGATGCCGGCGGGATGATCGTCCGCACCGTGGCCGAAGGGGTCACCGAAGAGCACTTCAAGCGGGAAATCGATTCGCTCCTGGCGCTCTGGAAGAAGATCAACCGGAAGAAGACCTTCGTCCGGGCGCCCGCGCTGGTCCAGCGGGAGACCAGTCTCACCCGGGGACTGATCCGGGACGTGTTCAGCACCAAGGTGGACGCGCTCTGGGTCGACTCCAAGGACCTCTACCACGAGATCGAGCAGTATCTCGAGCAGGTGGACCCCGAGCTGATGAACCGGGTCAAGCTCTACCAGGAGCCCCAGTCGCTGTTCGAGAAGTTCGACATCGAAAACGAAATCAAGGACCTGTTCAAGGCCCGCTGCGAGCTGCCCACCGGCGGGTCGATCATCATCCAGCCTACCGAGGCGCTGGTCTCGATCGACGTCAACACCGGGCGCTACACCGGCCGGAAAGATCCCGAGAAGACCATCCTCCGCACCAACCTGGAGGCCGCCCGCGAGGTAGCGCGCCAGATCCGGCTGCGGGACATGGGCGGGATCATCGTCTGCGACTTCATCGACATGGAGACC
>DATIWD010000135.1:0-5274 GCA_035519565.1 Gemmatimonadales bacterium
CGCCACTTTGAATGCTGCTAAATTGTTGATAAACAACTACTTCTGCCCTGAAGCCTCGTGTGCCAGCCGGCGGACGTCCGCCAGCTCGGCCTCGGTCATGTAGGTCTCCTCGGAGACCGGCTTGATGGCCAGGTTGCAGGCAAGGCCGACCAGGAGCAGCCCAGCCAGGATGTACATAGTGGTGTTGTAGGCCTGGGCGTTGGGTACCCCATGGCTGATCTGATATTCCCGGATGTAGTTCACCAGGACAGGGCCCAGGATTCCCGCCGTCGACCAGGCGGTCAGCAGACGTCCATGGATGGCGCCTACGAACTGAGTCCCGAACAGGTCCGCCAGGTACGCGGGCACCGTCGCAAACCCCCCGCCGTACATCGTGAGAATCACGCAGAAGATCCCCACGAAGAGCGGAACGCCTCCCACCTTGCCGGCCCAGGGCGCCGACGCGTAGAGCACGAATCCAAGGAGGAAGAAGATCACGTAGGTCGCCTTGCGGCCGATGTAATCCGAGAACGACGCCCAGAAGAAGCGCCCCGCAATGTTGAAGAGGCTGAGCAGCCCGGCGAAGGCGGCACCGATGGTGGCGACCTGTGCCTTCTGCGCCTGATCCAGGTCCGCGAGGGCGCCGGCCACCCCGATCAGCTTGCCGCCGAAGACCTCCTGGATCATCGGCGAGGCCATGCCGATGACCCCGATCCCCGCGCTCACGTTGAGGCAGAGCACGCCCCAGAGCAACCAGAACTGCCGGGTCTTCCAGGCCTTGCTCAGATGCACGTTCCGCGTGGTGATCATCCCCTTGGCCTGCCCTGTGGGCGGGGTCCAGCCTGCCGGCTTCCACCCGGTCGGCGGCACCCGGTAACCGAAGGCCCCGCAGAGCATCGCCACGAAGTAGATCAGGCCCATGGTCACGAAGGTCTCGAACACCCCTACCGAGGTCGGGGTGGCGAAGTGCTTCATCAGCTTGTCGGCCAGCGGGGTCCCGATCAGCGCACCGCCACCGAATCCCATGATCGCCATCCCGGTCGCCATGCCGCGCCGGTCGGGAAACCACTTGATGAGAGTCGAAACGGGGGAGATGTAGCCCAATCCCAGGCCGCAGCCGCCGATCACCCCGGCGCCGAGCCAGAGGATCCAGATCTGATGGGTCTTCACCCCCAGCGCGGAAATGAGGAACCCGCCGCCCCAGCAGAAGGCGGCCACCACACCCGCCTTACGTGGTCCGACTCGTTCGAGCCAACCGCCAAACAGGGCGGCGGATGAGCCAAGCAGGAGGAAGAACAGCGTGAACATCCAACCGAGAGTGCTGAGCTTCCAGTCGCACGTGGTGGCGAACAGGGTCTGGAAGAAGCTCATCTCCTGCGGGCAGGGCACCGGCTGGGTAATGCCAATGGACCGGCTGAGCGGAAGCCAGAAGACGCTGAAGCCATAGGCCATGCCGATCGACAGATGGATCGCCAGGGCGGCGGGGGGCACCAGCCAGCGATTGAATCCCGGCTGGGCGATGGTTCGCTCGCGATCGAGGAGGCCGACCGTGCGGTTACCTGCTGGGGAATCGGACTGGCCCTGGGCCACGCGGCTCCTCCGGAGAGGGAAGTACCTGCTGGGGCCGATGAGTAACGGGACTCGATGGTGCACCCGCCCAACGCGGCGGGAAGGTGCGGCAGCGAATAGATATACGCGTTCCATGAATACCTGGCAACGGGCCTTGGCTGGACTTCGGAGCCTTCCGGCCCGAGGTTTCCGCCCGTGAATTTCCGTCGCCGACTGGCCGATGCTGCTCTGCGCTGGATCGTCCTCCTCGCCCTCTGTCCCTCCCTGCTCGCAGCTCAGGCCGGGGACTCGCTGCCATCCTGGATCCGGGTCGGCCCGGAGCCCGGGACCGTCCACCTCGATCTCGAAACCGCCCGTGGCGACAGCGGCGTCAGTCTGAACGGCCATCACCGCGGCGATCTTCAGGTCGTCGTCCCCAGGGGATGGACCGTGCGCTGGAGCTGGCGCAACGCAGACAGCCTCGAGAACCACAGCCTGGTGGTCATGACCGAGCGGGAGAAGCTGCCCAACGAGGCGGGTCAGCCGGCCTTCACCAACGCCAGAACCCGTTCCCCCTCGACCGGTCTTCGGTTCGGCCAGAAGGATGAGACGACGTTCGTCGCCGAGGACGCCGGATGGTATTGGATCCTCTGTGGCGTGCCCAGCCATGCGCTGAACGGTGAGTGGATCGGCCTTCGGGTGGATCCGGCGGCGAAGACGGTAACCGCTATCCGGAAGAATCGATGAGAGTCCTGTACTGGTTTCCCGCGTGGCGGCGGCGAGCGTTGCTCAAGGCCCGCCGCGTGGCGGTGGTCCGCACCGATGCGCTCGGTGACCTGATCCTCACCCTGCCCACTCTCGCCGCGCTGCGCTCGCGCCTCCCCAACGCCGAGCTCCATCTCATCTGTCGCTCCTATACCGAACCGGTCGCGAGCGCGGTGAGCTGCGTGGACAAGGTGGAGCTGATCGACCGCGTCGAAGGCGGGCTGCGGGCCATCTTCCGCCAGGGCCGCTTCGACGTGGCCTTCTTCCCTCGGGCCCGTCCCGAGGAAGTGTGGGATGCCATCGTGGCGGGAGTGCCGCTCCGGGTGGGGACCGCGTATCGCGTCTACGGCCTCCTCTACAACCATCGGGTTTACGACCATCGGCGACAGGGGAAGTTTCACGAGGCCGAGTACGGCACCAGGCAGGTCGGCTCGGTGCTCGGGGAGGAGATGCCCACCGAGGTGCCCGTCCCCGCCGCTGATCCCGTGGCCGTTCGGAAGGTGCGGGACCTGCTCGCGGGGGCGGGAATCCCGCCGGGCACCCGCTACCTCATCGTCCACCCCGGCACCGCGGGCAACACCATCGAGTGGTCGCCTGAGCGGTATGGGCAGGCGGCAGCTCGTCTGCTCGCCGGTGGCGCGGTCCAGGCGGTGGTATTGACCGGGACCGAGTCGGAGCGCGGGCGATGCGAGATCGTCGCGGGGGCGTGCCCCGGGACCATTTCGCTTTGCGGAATCCTGAACCTGACGGAGCTGATGGCCCTGCTCGCCAACGCGTCCCTCTTCATGGGCGGCTCGACCGGACCGCTCCACCTGGCCGCGGCGTTGAGGACACCGGTGGTAGGCCTCTATCCCAATCGCGATTGGATGAGCCCCAGGCGTTGGCGGCCGTGGACCCCCAACGCCGCCGTTCTCACGCCGCCGCCGGAGGGGCCCAACCCCGATGATATGGACCTGATCTCCGTGGATCAGGTCGTGAACGCTGCGCTGGAGCTGCTCCGGTCCTCGTCACCTCAGGAGGTAGAGGACGGGGCTTCTCGCCCCGGGGCTCGATAGGCCACCAGGCTGGTCCGAGCGAGTCCGACCAGTTTGCTGGTGGCGGACAGCTCGTTGAGATACCGAAATACGTCGCGGGTCTCGCCAGAAGGCGCTCGATAGGCATGCCACAGGATGACCCCACCGGGCGCCACCATTCGCAGGGCTTTCTCGCTATCGCTCTTCACGTAGGAATACGCATGGGAGCCGTCCACGAGGATCAGGTCGACCTTGCCTGCCAGGGACTCCGCGTCGAACGCTTTGCTGTCCCCGAATCGCTGTTCGATCTTGGCTTCCACCGGACTTCCGCTGTATGTGAACCGAGTGAAGTGTGATTCCTTCAACGCTGTGGCCTCCGCTTCCGGCGTGTCGCCCGGCGCGGCGTGATATCGGGACATCTGATCGGGACCTAGCGTGAGGGTGATCACCCGCGCTTCCGCAGGCGCGTTTCGGGCCAGGAGGTAAGTCGTCTTCCCGGAGCAGGTGCCGAACTCGAAGATCGTACGGGCCCGCTTGGCGAGACCGGCGATGATCCAGGTCTCACGGTCCGACATGCTTCCCAGCAGACCTTCCCCATCCCCGAGAAAAAGCACCTCAGCGGCCGGAGTCGGGCCAAAGGTCTCCTCCCGGAACATCGGGTCGAAGGCCTGCAGAGATACGGTAGGAATCCGGCGCTGGCGCCCCGCTCTCCAGCGCCGGAGGCGCCGTGGCAGGAACGCCAGCGCCCCGACGGGCAGTCCCAGGCCGAACCCGATCAGCAGCTGGTTCATGGCGCCAATATACAGCGCAGGCCTCGCCTGCCTGCCGTTTCGATGGCGTTTCGTTACCCTTTCCTTCTACCATGCATATCGGCGTCGAGGCCTCAAAGCTGGTAAGAGACCAACGGGGGATCGGGCGCTACGCCAGAACCCTGCTGCAACAGTTCGCCGGTAGCGACCCGGACCTCCGCCTCACCCTCTTCGCCAAACCACGGGGGGTGTCCGCGCTGCGGTCACTGGTGCAGAGCATGCCGGTGCTGGTGGGCCGGACCGTGGTCCGATCGGCGTGGTTGGTCCCCTGGTCTAAGTTCGATCTGTTCTGGTCCCCCTGGAATTACACGAAGTACCTGCCCCGGCGAGGACCCATCGCCGTCACCATGCACGACGTGGCCCCGCTGGTCTTCCTGCGCAAGCGGAAACTGACTTTACCGTGGCGACCGAGGATTGTCCGGCGTTTCCACACCATGGCCGAGGCGGCGGACCTGGTACTGACCGACGCCGACTTCACGAGGACCGAGGTCGAGCGCTGGCTGGGGATCACCGCCGACCGCGTGCGGGTGGTGTATCTGGCGGCCGACGGCTTCGCCCCCAGGAATCCGGCGGAGGCTCTCGAGCTGGTACGGCGGGTGGGGCTGAATACGCGGTACCTGTTCTATGCGGGCGCGGGCGACCGGCGGAAAAACATCGATCGCCTGGTGCAGGCGTTTGGCCTGCTTCGCGGCCGGTACGGCCTCGACTGCAGTCTGGCCATCGCCGGCCCCGGCAACAATCTCAACTACGTCTCACCCGCCACCCTGAACGATCCTGCTGTGCGGGGGGCGTTTCACGACCTCGGGAAAGTGGACGAGGCCACCCTGCATGCCCTCTACCGCTGCGCCACCGCCTTCGTGATGCCTTCGCTCTACGAGGGGTTCGGGTTGCCGGTGCTGGAGGCGATGGCCAGCGGGACCCCGGTGGTGTCTTCCTCGGCCGCCTCGCTCCCCGAAGTCGGCGGCAACGCGGCACTCTACTTTGATCCCCTGAACGTCGAGGAGATGGCCGGCCAGATCGCCCGGGTGCTGCGGGACGAGTCGCTCCGTCGGCAGCTGAGCGATCGCGGTCTCCAGCAGGCCGCCAGGTTCAGCTGGGATCGAACCGCCCGCGAGACCCTGGCCGCCTTTCGGGAGTTGCTCGATGGACCTCGCCACTGG